>NZ_VFVS01000013.1:0-179301 GCF_006442215.1 Mesorhizobium sp. B2-3-11
TCCAGCCAGCATCTTGAATCACAAATCCGACCGACCGGGAATCCCTTCCGATTCAATCAAGCGATGAAACGCTCTAGAGCGGTTCGGCGAGTCTATCAAACACTGAACCGCTTGTCGATTTGTCAGCCGCTGATCCTGCCCAGCGAGGCCTCGATCGCCTTCCAGAGTTCTTCCACGGGCTCACAGCCTACCGACAAGCGAACGAAGCCGGCCGGAACCGCATCGCCTCGCTTAAGCCGCCGCTCAGCCGAAGTGTGGACGCCACCGAAGGAGGTCGCGGCCTGCATCAGGCTGCAATTGTTGATGAAATCCTCGGCTTTCTGCTCGGAAGCGAGTTCGAAGGAGATGAGGAAGCCGAAGCGCTCCATCTGGGCGCGGGCAAGATTGTGCGAGGGATCGCCTTCCAGTCCGGGATAGCGCAGGCCGGTGATCGCCCGATGCCCCTGCAGGCGCCGCGCGATCACTTCCGCCGATGAGCACATACGGTCGAAGCGCACATCGAGTGTTTCCAGGCCGCGATGCACCAGCCAGGCTTCGAATGGCCCGGGGATGCTGCCCGAGACCTCGCGCCAGCCGGTCACGGCGGCGATGATATCCGCATTGCGGCTGGCGACATGGCCGAACAGCACGTCGGAATGGCCATTGGGCGCCTTGGTGTCGGCGGCGACAACGATATCGGCGCCGTGATCGAGAGGGCGCTGGCCGAAGGGCGTCATCGTCGTGTTGTCGACCACCAGCAGCGCGCCGGCCTTGTGAACGGCTTCGGCGACAGCTGCGATATCGCAGATGTCCAGCCCCGGATTGGCTGGCGTTTCGACGAAGGCCAGGCGGTAGCCATCGAAGCCGCCGTCGAGGAAAGTCGATGTCGGTCTGACGTCGTAGGTGACGCCGAGCGGCTTCAGGAAACGATCGGCCAGCGCCCTGGTGGTATGGTAGCCGTCCGAAGGCAGCAGGATATGGTCGCCGGCCTTGAGCACGGCAAAGAATGCCGCCGAGATCGCCGCCATCCCCGAGGGAAAACCGACGCAAGGCGCGTCTTCCAAATGAGACAACATGTGTTCGACGGCATCCCAGGTCGGGTTGCTGAAGCGGCCGTACTGGTTGAAGCCGGTGGCATCGCCCGGAGCATGGAAAATGGCGGCCATGGTCAGGGGCAGGGGAATGGAATCGCCCATGGCAAACCCGCCGCGACGCAAATGGGGAAGGGCTGCAGCGCGCGACTTCGCAGTTTCAGACATCGATTTCAAATCCCTTGGTGATCGGTGAGAAGGGCGAGACGCTATGCCCGGCCGCGGCTCGCGGCAAGGCGCCTCAAGTTGGGCCAGGCAGGCTCTAAACGGTTCGTTAGGCTTAATAGACCATAAAGACGAGACGTGCTGTCAAAGCCTTTCTCGTCGGCATGATGCGCGTGTTTGAGAAGCCTATTCCCGTTGACGCCCATAGTGCCCCATGATATCCCATCCAGACATCAAAGCCTTCGTTCCGCGTCAGGGTAGAGCGTACGCCAATCGGGCAGCCGCGGCGGCTGCGCGTTTGCCGGTTTTCGCCCGTGTGGACGAGGTGGGTGCGGGGCAGGCAATGCGCGGCGGTGGCGCGTGCGACACGATGAAGAGGGGTGCGGCGGCGCAAGCGGCCGCAACGTGTGATGGACCGGTTTCTGTCGAACACGGTGAGCAGGATCGATGCGAAGGGGCGGGTGTCCGTTCCTGCGCATTTTCGTGCCGTGGTGCAGAAGCGCGGCTATTCGGAGCTCTACGCGCTGCGCTGCCTGGACCTGCCGGCGATGGATGTCGGCGGGCTCGATCTGCTCGACCGCTACGAGCAGCGCATCGCGCGGGAAGACCCGTTCCTGCAGACTGCGGACGACATGTCGTTCTTCTGCCATGGCGACGGCGCATTCCTGAAACTCGACCAGGACGGCCGCATCACCATGACCGATTTCATTCGCGAGCATGCCGGCATCTCGGCGGAGGTGGCCTTTGTCGGGCGCGGCAATTTCTTTCAGATTTGGGAGCCGGGACGGCTTGCGACCTATGGAGCGCAGGCGCGGGCCAGGCTTTTGCAGCTTCGGCAGGGGACGGAGGCTCACGAGGCCAAGGCTGGGGAGCGACCGGAATGACGGTGGGCCACGGCGATGATATCAACGCCGTTGGCGGATCGGTCCGCCACATTCCGGTCCTCCTTGGCGAAGTGCTGGAAGCGCTCGCGCCGGCAAAGGGCGACATCATCATCGACGGTACGTTCGGCGCCGGCGGCTACACCAAGGCCATCCTGGCGGCCGGCGCGTCCGCCGTTGCCATCGACCGCGATCCGGATGCCATCGCGGCCGGCCGCGACCTTGAGGCGCGGTCCGGGGGCCGGCTGCGGCTCGTGCAGGCGCCGTTCTCGACGCTCGACCAACACGTCGAAAGCGCCGACGGCGTCGTGCTCGACATCGGCGTCTCCTCGATGCAGCTCGACCAGGCCGAGCGCGGCTTTTCCTTCCGCAACGACGGACCGCTCGACATGCGCATGGCGCAGGCGGGACTGAGCGCCGCCGATGTCGTCAACAGTTTCAGGCCGGGCGACCTTGCCCGCATCTTCGGCTTCCTCGGCGAGGAGCGTCACGCCGGCCGTATCGCCCGCATGATCGAGGCGCGCCGGGAAAAACGCCCGTTCGAGCGAACGCTGGAACTCGCCGACGCGATCGAGACGCATATCGGCCGCGCGCCGAAGGACAAGATCCATCCGGCGACGCGCGTCTTCCAGGCGCTGCGCATCTTCGTCAATGACGAGCTTGGTGAATTGGCCAGGGCACTGTTCGCGGCCGAACGCGCGCTGAAGCCCGGCGGCCGCCTTGTCGTGGTGACGTTCCATTCGCTGGAAGACCGCATCGTCAAGCGTTTCATCGCCGACCGCGCCGACGCCATGACCGGCTCGCGCCACATGCCGGAGGCGCAGGCGCGCACCGCGACTTTCCGCAAGGCTGGTGGCGGCGTGACGGCAGGCGACGCCGAGGTTGCGGCCAACCCGCGCGCCCGCTCGGCCAGACTGCGTGCGGCGATCCGCACCGAGGCTCCGGCGCGCAGCGGCGATTTCTCGATCTTCGGTCTTCCAAAACTTCCTGGCATCGACCGGCCGGGGGAGAGGTAAGCACGTGTTTCGTACCAGCGATATTGTCCTGATCGCCGTCATGGTTTCGGCCGCCGCCCTGACCTACAAGGCCAAGCGCGAGGCCGAGGACCAGTTGGCGGCCGTGCAGAAGATCCATGCCGAGATACGTTACGAGGAGGACACGATCGACCTTCTCAAGGCCGACTGGAGCCTGCTCACCCAGCCGTCGCGGCTGCAGAAGCTCGCCGAGCTCTACAAATCGCAGCTCGCGTTGGAGCCGGTCAGTGCCCGGCAGATCGTGGGCCTGGGCGACCTGCCGGCCAAGGCCCTCGACATCCAGGACATCCTGAACGGGCGCCAGGGCGCCATGGCCGACAATTCCGACAAGGCGCCCTTGGGCGACAAGGATCCCGTCGTGACCGGAGGCATCGCCCAATGATCGGCAAACTGCTGAAACGCTTCGCCACGGTAGGCCGCGCCAGGACGGGCGAGGACGGGTCGATCGTGGTCGAAGGCGCCCGCAAGGCGACCGGCGGCAAGGGCAAGGCGCGCATCGTGATGACGATGGCGGTATTCTTCGGCATTTTCTCGACTATATCCGGGCGGCTGGTCTATCTCGGTTTCCAGACACCCGACCTGTCGGGCGGTCCGCAAAGCCGGGTGACCGCGTCACGTCCCGACATTGTCGATCGCAACGGCGAAGTGCTGGCCACCGACATCAAGACAGCGTCGCTGTTCGCCGAGCCGCGCCGCATCGTCGATGCCGACGAGGCGATCGAGAAGCTGTCGACGGTGCTGCCCGAGATCGACTATGAGCAGACCTATCACAAGCTGAAGAGCGGCGCCGGCTTCGTCTGGCTGCAGCGGCAGCTGACGCCCAAGCAGCAGGCCGACATCATGCAGCTCGGCATTCCCGGTTTTGGCTTCCGCACCGAAAAGCGCCGTTTTTATCCGAGCGGCGAAACCTCATCCTACATTGTCGGCCTGACCAACATCGACAACCAGGGCATCTCCGGCATGGAGAAATATATCGATGAGCAGGGCCTGAGCGACCTGCAGGCGTCGGGCCTGGCCGTGGCGAAGGATCTCAGACCGGTCAAGCTTTCGATCGATCTGCGCGTCCAGCATGTGGTGCGCGACGAGATCGCCGCCGGCCTGGAACGCTATCGCGCCATGGGGGCTGGCGCCGTCGTGCTCAACGTCAAGACCGGCGAAGTGGTCGCCATGGCGTCGGTGCCGGATTTCGATCCGAACAATCCATACAATGCGCAGGACAAGGACCGGCTCAACCGGATGTCGGCGGGACTCTATGAGATGGGCTCGACGTTCAAGAGCTTCACCTCGGCCATGGCGCTCGATTCCGGCAAGGCGACGATGTCGAGCCGCTTCGACGCTTCGCATCCAATCCGGGTCGGCCACCAGGCCATTCACGATTTCCACGGCAAGAACCGCGTGCTGTCGTTGCCGGAGGTGTTCCTCTATTCCTCCAATATCGGGTCGGCCAGGGAGGCCGAGCTGGTCGGCATCGAGGCGCATCGCGAATTCCTGCATCGCCTCGGCATTCTGGAGAAGATGCAGACCGAACTGCCCGAAGTTGCCCGCCCGACCGAGCCGAAGGTCTGGAAGCAGGTCAATTCGTTCACCATTGCCTTCGGCCATGGCGTGTCGACGACGCCGCTGCAAGCGGCTGTCGGCTGCGCGGCGCTGGTCAATGGCGGATTCCTGATGCAGCCGACATTCCTGGTCCGCAGCCAAGAGGATGCGATGGCGGCGGCCAAGAAAGTGGTTGCCGAAAAAACTGTCGAGGGCATGCGCTACCTCTATTCGCTAAACGCCGAGAAGGGTTCGGCCAGAAACGCCCGGGTTCCCGGCTACCGCGTCGGCGGCAAGACCGGAACGGCCGAGAAGGTCATCAATGGCCGTTACTCGAAGGAGTTGAATTTCAACACCTTTGTCGCCGCCTTCCCGATGGACGATCCGCAATATCTGGTGTTCACGATCGCCGACGCCCCGCATCCGGAAAAGCCCGGGATGACCGACGTCGCGGCCAACAATGCAGGGGTAATGGCAGGCAATATCATCAGGCGTGCAGCGGCCATGCTTGGCGTGAAGCCAGATTTCAGCCATGAAAATGGTGCAACGCTGGTTTCCTATCAGTGATTCTTGGGGCGCGCCGGCAACTGCGCGCTATTTTGTTGCGGTGAACGGGACTCGATGAAGCTCAAAGATCTAGCCGGTATCCTGCCAGTCGAAGGAACAGCTTCCGCCGATCTGGAGGTTTCCGGCATCTCGTCGGATTCCCGCCAGGTAAAACCGGGCGTCCTCTTTTTCGCGCTTGCCGGCACCAGGGCCGATGGCGCCAGCTACGCCGCCGACGCGGCCCGGCGTGGCGCTGCCGCGATCGTCGCGGGCAGCGCCCTTGCCGATTTGCCGGTTCCGGTGCTGGCGGTCGATGATCCGCGCCTGGCACTGGCGTTGAGTGCCGCCCGCTACTTCCGCAGACAGCCGCAAACCATGGTCGCCGTGACCGGTACCAGCGGCAAGACGTCGGTCGCCGCCTTCACCAGGCAGATATGGGAGCAGGCGGGATACGCAGCCGCCTCGATCGGCACCACCGGCGTGGTTGCGCCCAGCCGCAACGAATATGGTTCGCTGACGACACCCGATCCGGTCGCCCTGCACCAGTTGCTGAGGGAACTGGCCGATGCCGGCGTTACCCACGCCTCGATGGAGGCCTCCAGCCATGGGCTCGACCAGCGCCGCCTCGATGGGGTGAAGCTCTCGGCTGGCGGCTTCACCAATCTCGGCCGCGACCACATGGATTACCACCCGACGATCGAGGATTATCATCGCGCCAAATTGCGCCTGTTCGACACGCTGCTGCCGAAGGGCGCACCGGCCGTTGTCTTCGCCGACGATCCGTGGTCGGAACCGACGATAAAGGCGGCGCGGGCCGCTGGGCTCGACGTGCTGACGGTCGGCCGCCATGGCGATTTCCTCAGGCTGAAGCGGGTCGAGCATGAGCGTCATCGCCAGCGTGCCGAGGTCGAGGCCGACGGTGTGATCCACGAGATCGACCTGCCGCTCGCCGGCGATTTCCAGATAGCGAATGCGCTGGTTTCGGCGGGGCTTGCCATTTCCACAGGAACACCTGTCGCCAAAGCCTTGGCGGCATTGGAGAAATTGAAAGGCGCGCCGGGCCGGCTAGACCTGGTCGGCACCACGGCGAGCGGCGCGCCGGTCTATGTCGATTACGCCCACAAGCCCGATGCGCTGGAGAATGTTCTGTCCTCCGTGCGTCCGTTCACCACCGGGCGCGTGATGGTCGTGTTCGGCTGCGGTGGCGATCGTGACCGGGGAAAACGACCGATCATGGGCGAGATCGCGACCCGGCTCGCCGATGTCGTCATCGTCACCGACGACAATCCGCGCTCCGAAGTGCCCGAGACCATCCGCGCCGCCATTCTCGCCGCCGCGCCCGGTGCCATCGAGATCGGCGACCGGCGCAAGGCAATCCACGAGGCTGTCGGCATGCTGCATGCCGGCGACACGCTGATCGTGGCCGGCAAGGGCCATGAGGAAGGCCAGACGATCGGCTCTGAAACCCTGCATTTTTCCGACCATGAGGAAGTGCGCGCCGCGCTCAGGGAGCGTGCCGCATGAGTTTGCTGTGGACATCCGAAGCGCTGATTGCCGCCACGGACGGGCGGCCGCTCGGCCCCATGCCCGAAGGCATATCGGGCATTTCGATCGACAGTCGCAGCCTGCAGCCGGGCGAGGCCTTCTTCGCCATCAAGGGCGAGGCGATGGACGGCCATGACTTCGTCACCGCCGCCATCAAGGCTGGCGCCGGCGTGCTGGTGGTGGCGGAAGGCAAGTTGCCGTCTCTTGGCCGGCTGACGGCGCCGATCATCGTCGTCGAGGACGTGCTGGTTGCGCTCGAAAAGCTCGGTGTCGCGGCGCGCGCCCGCTCGCAGGCCAGGATCATCGCGGTGACCGGCTCCGCGGGCAAGACCACAACCAAGGAGGCGCTTCGCCACGTGCTTTCGGCCGTTGGCAAGGTGCATGCCTCGGCGCAGTCCTTCAACAACCATTGGGGGGTGCCGCTGACCCTGGCGCGCATGCCGGCTGACTGCGACTATGCCGTGTTCGAGATCGGCATGAACCATCCCGGCGAGATACGGCCGCTGGTGAAGATGGTGCGGCCGCATGTCGCCATCGTCACCATGATCGCGGCCGCGCATCTTGGCTTCTTTCGCAATCTGGACGAGATCGCCAAAGCCAAGGCCGAGATTTTCGAGGGTCTGGAGCCCGACGGTGCCGCGGTGCTCAACCGCGACGATGCGCGTTTCAAGCTGCTGGACAAGATGGCACAGGCTGCCGGCGTCGAGCATGTCTATGGCTTCGGCGAGAATGCTCGCTCGACCTTCAAGCTGGTCAAGTGCGAGTTGCATGCCGATCATTCCGACATCGCCGCCAGGATCAGCGGCCACGATATGATCGCCCGTATCGGAGCTCCCGGCCGGCACATGGTGCAGAACGTGCTGGCGGTGCTTGGCGCCGCGCATCTGATTGGCGCCGATCTCGACAAGGTTGCATTGGCGCTGGCCGATCTCTCGGCCGAGCGCGGGCGCGGCAAGCGCCACGTGCTGCGGCACCCCGGCGGCTCGACTTCGGGCCACCCCAGCGGCTCGACTTCGGGCCAGCCCGGTGGCTCGACTTCGGGCCAGCCCGGTGGCCAAATCACGCTGATCGACGAGAGCTACAACGCCAATCCGGCCTCGATGGCGGCCGCCATGGCGCTGCTCAATGCGACGCCGGTGACGGGCGAGGGCAGGCGCATCGCCGTGCTTGGCGACATGCTGGAGCTCGGCGACCACTCGGCCAAGCTGCATGCCGCTCTTGCCGATCTCATCGTCGGCACGGGCACGCGGACAGTCTTTCTCGGCGGGCCGGAAATGCGGTCGCTGGCGGAAGCGCTGCCGGGCGATATCAGGACGGAATACCGCGCCGGCGTCGAGGAGTTGAAGCCGGTGCTGCTCGCCGCGCTGAAGCCGGGCGACGTGGTGATGATCAAATCGTCGAAGGGCATCGGTTTTGCAAAACTGGTCGATGCGCTGCTGGGCAAATTCCCGGCCAAGACGATAACCAGTAACCAGACCTAGTCGGGGAACGAAAGCGCATGTTCACACTGCTGGTCGATTTCGCGGACAAGGTCTCTGTCTTCAATGTCTTCCGCTACATCACGTTCCGCACCGGCGGCGCGCTGATCACCTCGGCGCTGATCGTCTTCATCTTCGGGCCGACCATCATCAATTCGCTGCGGCTCAGGCAAGGCAAGGGTCAACCGATCCGCGCCGACGGGCCGCAGACCCATTTCAAGAAGGCGGGCACGCCGACCATGGGCGGCCTGATGATCCTGTCCGGCATCATCGGCTCGTCGCTTTTGTGGGCGAACCTGTCGAGCATCTATGTCTGGGTGGTGCTGTTGGTGACACTCGGCTTCGGCTTGATCGGCTTCTACGACGATTATCTGAAGGTGACGAAGCAGTCGCATCTCGGCTTCTCCGGCAAGGCGCGGCTTGCGTTGGAATTCATTATCGCCGGCATCGCCGCCTGGGCGATCATGCACAATGGCCAGGCGCCGTTCTCGTCGTCGCTGACCTTCCCCTTCGCCAAGGAATTCATCATCAACCTCGGCTGGTTCTTCATTCCGTTCTCCTGCTTCGTCATCGTCGGCGCCGGCAATGCGGTGAATCTGACCGACGGCCTCGACGGTCTGGCGATCGTGCCGATCATGATCGCGGCGGCATCCTTCGGCGTCATCGCCTATCTCTCGGGCAACGCGGTGTTCGCCGAATATCTGCAGATCCATTTCGTGCCCGGCACCGGTGAACTGGCGGTCGTGCTTGGCGCGGTCATCGGCGCCGGCCTCGGCTTCCTCTGGTTCAACGCGCCGCCCGCGGCGATCTTCATGGGCGACACCGGGTCGCTCGCCATGGGCGGTCTGATCGGCACGGTCGCGGTCGCCACCAAGCACGAGATCGTGCTCGTCATCGTCGGCGGCCTGTTCGTGGTCGAAATCCTTTCGGTCATCATCCAGGTCGGCTACTTCAAGATGACCGGCAAGCGCGTGTTCCTGATGGCGCCGATCCATCATCATTTTGAAAAGCTCGGTTGGACCGAAAGCCAGGTGGTGATCCGCTTCTGGATCATCGCCGTCATCCTGGCGCTGGTCGGCCTCTCCACCCTCAAGCTCAGATAGGCCGCCATTTGATCACCGCCGCATCCTTCGCAGGCAAGCGTGTTTCGCTCTTCGGGCTCGGCGGCTCGGGGATCGCCACGGCTCGCGCGCTGATCGAGGGCGGCGCTGAGGTGCTGGCCTGGGATGACAATCCCGACAGCGTCGCCAAGGCGGCGGCCACCGGTATCGCCACTGGCGATCTGCGTGGCGCCGACTGGGCTGGGTTTTCCGCCTTCGTGCTGTCGCCCGGCGTGCCGCTGACCCATCCCAAGCCGCACTGGACCGTGGAATTGGCGCGCGGGGCGGGCGTCGAGGTCATCGGCGATATCGAGTTGTTCTGCAGGGAGCGGACGCAGCGTTCGCCGGATGCTCCCTTCATCGCCATCACCGGCACCAACGGCAAGTCGACAACGACCGCGCTGACGGCGCATATTCTCAAGGCCTCCGGACGCGACACGCAGATGGGCGGCAATATCGGCCGCGCGGTGATGACGCTCGATCCGCCGAAGCCCGATCGCCACTACGTGGTCGAATGCTCGTCCTACCAGATCGACCTTGCGCCCTCGATCAATCCGACGGCCGGTATCCTGCTCAATCTGACGCCCGACCATCTCGACCGCCACGGCACCATGCAGCACTACGCCTCGATCAAGGAGCGGCTGGTGGCAGGCAGCGAGACGGCGATCATCGGCATCGACGATTCCTGGTGCGCGCAGATCGCCGATCGGCTGGAGCGGGCAGGGCGGCAGGTCATCCGCATTTCCAAGCGTCTGCCGCTGACCGACGGCTATTTCGCCGACGGCACCAACATGATGGAGGCCGTGCATGGCCGCTACAGCCGGGTCGCCTTCCTCGAAGGCATCGGCTCGCTGCGCGGCCAGCACAATGCGCAGAACGCTCTAGCCGCCGTCGCCGCCTGCCTCAAGGTCGGGCTCGACCTCGGCGAGATCCAGTCCGGACTGGAAAGCTTTCCGGGTCTCGCCCATCGCATGGAGCAGGTTGGCCGCAAGGACCATGTGCTGTTCGTCAACGATTCCAAGGCGACCAATGCCGATGCCGCGGCACCCGCGCTGTCCAGCTTCAGCCGCATCTACTGGATCGCCGGCGGCCTGCCGAAGGAAGGTGGCATCGAGCCGCTGCGCGGCTTCTTCCCGCGCATCGCCAAGGCCTATCTGATCGGCGAGGCCGCACCCGCCTTTTCGGCGACGCTCGGCGAGGCCGTGCCTTATGAGATCTCGGGCACGCTGGCCGCCGCGGTCGAGCACGCCGCGCATGACGCAGCCAAAGACGACAGCGGCGAGGCAGTGGTGCTGTTGTCGCCGGCCTGCGCCAGTTTCGACCAGTTCAAGAATTTCGAGGTCCGCGGCGAAGCCTTCAGGCAAGCTGCGAGCGCTATAGATGGTGTCAAACCCATCGGAGGGGCACGATAATGCAGAGCCGTCTCGACAAAAGTCCGGTCGCAACCTGGTGGTGGACCATCGATCGCTGGTTCCTGGCGGCGTTCCTGTCGCTGATGGGGCTCGGCATCGTGTTGTCCTTCGCGGCAAGCCCCGCGGTCGCCGAACGCATCGGCCTCGACAGTTTCCATTTCGCCACCCGACAGATCATCTTCACCGTGCCTGCGCTCGGCGTGATGCTGGCGGTCTCCTTCCTCGATTCCAGGCAGATCCGGCGCATGTCGCTGATCATGCTATGCCTCATGCTGGTGCTGATGGTGGCGGTGCTCTATGTCGGCGTCGAGGTGAAGGGCGCGCGCCGCTGGGTGTCGCTCGCCGGCCTGTCGATCCAGCCTTCGGAATTCCTCAAACCGGCCTTCGTCATCATGTGCGCCTGGCTGTTCGCCGAACACAAGCGCCAGCCCGACATTCCCGGCAATCTGTTCGCCATGCTGCTCCTGGTCTTGGTCGTGTCGCTGCTGGTAGCGCAGCCGGACCTTGGTCAAACCATGCTGACCACCGGCACCTGGGGCATTATGTTCTTCATGGCGGGACTGCCATGGCTTTGGATCATCGTGCTGGGAGCCGCCGGCGTCGGCGGCGTCTTCGCCGCCTATACGGTGTTTCCGCACGTCGCGCTGCGCATCGACAAGTTCCTCACCGGCGAAGGCGACACGTTCCAGGTCGACATGGGCCGCGATGCGCTGATCAATGGCGGCTGGTTCGGCGTCGGGCCGGGCGAGGGCACCGTCAAACGGGTCATCCCCGACAGCCATGCCGACTTCGTCTTCTCGGTCGCGGGCGAGGAGTTCGGGCTGATCATGTGCTTCTTCATCATGTCGATCTTCGCCTTCATCGTGCTGCGCGGTCTCAACACGGCGCTCAAGGAGCATGACGACTTCACCCGCTATGCCGTCGGCGGTCTGGTCACCGTGTTCGGCTTGCAGGCCGTCATCAACATGTGCGTCAACCTGCAACTGGTGCCGGCCAAGGGCATGACGCTGCCCTTCATCTCCTATGGCGGCTCCTCGCAGATCGCCATCGCCATCTCGATGGGCATGGTGCTGGCGCTGACGCGCAAGCGGCCGGAAAAGCGCAAGCAGATGGGCTTTGCGCTGCCGCAGCGCACCGTGCCGGCGGAGTGACATGGCCAGAGGCGTTATCCTTCTCGCGGCGGGTGGAACCGGCGGACATCTGTTTCCAGCCGAAGCGCTGGCGCACGAACTGATCGAGCGCGGCTGGGCGGTGCATCTGGCGACCGACACCCGGGCCGAGCGGTTTGCCGCCCGTTTCCCGGCGGCGGCCGTCCATCCGATCCAGTCGGCGACGTTAGGCTCGAAAAATCCCTTCACCCTGCTTGGCGCCTTCTGGAAAATCTGGAGCGGCGTGCGTCAGGCCTCCGCCATCATCGGCAGGATCAAGCCGGAGGCCGTCGTGGGCTTTGGCGGATATCCGACCTTGCCGCCGCTCTACGCGGCGACGCGGCGCAAGGTTCCGACGCTGATCCATGAGCAGAACGCGGTGATGGGGCGCGCCAACCGGGCGCTGTCGGGCCGTGTCGATGCGATAGCCGGCGGCTTCCTGCCGCAGGATGAGAGTGCGGCCGGCGCCAAGACGGTGACGACCGGCAATCCGGTCAGGCCGGCTGTGCTCGAAGCAGCCAGGACACCTTACGTCGCTTCAACCAGGGATGAGCCTTTCCGCCTGCTGGTGTTCGGCGGCAGCCAGGGCGCCCAATTCTTTTCCGATGCGATGCCGGGGGCAGTCGCGCTGCTTTCCGATGCACAGCGCAGACGCCTTGTCATTACTCAACAAGCTCGCGCGGACGACGTGGCGCGGGTGAAGGCGGCCTATGCCGCGCTTGGCGTCGCCGTCGAGGTCTCGCCGTTTTTTACCGACATGGCGGCGCGCATTGCGGCGGCGCATCTGGTGATCTCGCGTTCCGGCGCCTCGACTGTCTCGGAGATCGCAGTTATCGGCCGGCCGGCGCTGCTGGTCCCCTATCCCTTTGCGCTCGACCACGATCAGGCAGCGAATGCGGCAGCGCTCGCTGCCGCTGGCGGCGGCGAAGTGCATGTGCAATCGTCGCTTTCGTCCGAGCGTATCGCGGCACTGCTCGGCGCCCTGATGGACCAACCGGAGCGGCTTGCGACCATGGCCGCCGCGGCCAAGTCGGTCGGCAGGCCCGACGCGGCACGGTTGCTCGCCGACCTCACAGAGGCTATTGCGTCCCGCAAAACAGTATCGGATTTCAGGAAGGGAACGCACCCATGAAGATGCCGCAGACCATTGGCCTCGTGCATTTCATCGGCATTGGCGGCATCGGCATGAGCGGCATCGCCGAGGTGCTGCACAATCTCGGCTACAAGGTGCAAGGGTCCGACCAGGCCGACAGCGCCAATGTGCAGCGGCTGCGCGACAAGGGCATCGAATGCTTCGTCGGCCACAAGGCCGAGAATCTCGGTGACGCCGAGGTCATCGTCGTCTCGACCGCGATCAAGAAGTCGAATCCCGAACTGAAGGCGGCGCGTGAAAAACTGTTGCCGATCGTGCGCCGCGCCGAGATGCTTGCCGAGCTGATGCGTTTCCGCCAGGCTGTTGCCATCGGCGGCACGCATGGCAAGACGACGACTACCTCGATGGTGGCGACACTGCTTGAAGCCGGTGGGCTCGACCCGACCGTCATCAATGGCGGCATCATCAATGCCTATGGCACCAATGCGCGCATGGGCGACGGCGAATGGATGGTGGTCGAAGCCGACGAAAGCGACGGCACCTTCCTCAAGCTGCCGGCCGACATCGCGGTCGTCACCAACATCGATCCCGAGCATCTCGATCATTATGGCAATTTCGACAATGTGCGCGAAGCGTTCCGCCAGTTCGTCGAGAACGTGCCTTTCTATGGCTTCGGCGTGATGTGCACCGATCACCCGGAAGTGCAGGCGCTGGTCGGCCGCATCGAGGACCGGCGCGTCATCACCTATGGCGAGAACGCACAGGCCGACGTGCGCTTCACCAACCACCGCATGGCGGGGGCGACCTCGGAGTTCGATGTCATCATCCGCGACCGCAAGGGGCGCGGCCAGACAACGATAGCGGGCCTGCGCCTGCCGATGCCTGGTCACCACAATGTATCCAACGCGACGGCCGCGATCGCGGTCGCGCACGAACTCGGCCTCTCCGCCGAGGCGATCAAGAAGGGCCTGTCTTCCTTCGCCGGCGTCAAGCGCCGCTTCACGCACACCGGTTCCTGGAATGGTGTCGACGTGTTCGACGACTACGGTCACCACCCGGTCGAGATTTCGGCGGTACTGAAGG
This sequence comes from Mesorhizobium sp. B2-3-11, assembly GCF_006442215.1. Taxonomy (NCBI): domain Bacteria; kingdom Pseudomonadati; phylum Pseudomonadota; class Alphaproteobacteria; order Hyphomicrobiales; family Phyllobacteriaceae; genus Mesorhizobium; species Mesorhizobium sp. B2-3-11. The sequence continues at coordinate 14,092 of NZ_VFVS01000013.1, forward strand.
CGGCGCGCAGCGCCACCAATGGGCGTGTCATCGCCATTGCCCAGCCGCACCGCTTCACCCGGCTGCACGATCTGTTCAACGAGTTCTCCGCCTGCTTCAACGATGCCGACACGGTGATGGTCGCCCCGGTCTACGCCGCCGGCGAAGAGCCGATCGACGGCGTGACCTCGGACGCGCTGGTGTCGCGCATCCGCGCCGGTGGCCATCGCGACGCCCGCTATATCGAGGGTCCGGCTAATATCGCACCCGTCATCCGTGACATCGCCAAGCCCGGCGACTTCGTCGTCTTCCTGGGCGCCGGCAATATCACCCAATGGGCCTATGCTCTGCCGAAGGAGCTTGCCCCCTCATGATGAACGGCCAGGCCCTGATCGACAGACTTGGCGACCGGCTGGCCGGCCTGCGCGGTCGCATCACGCCGAATGCCGAGATGGACAAGATCACCTGGTTCCGGGCAGGCGGCCTTGCCGAGGCGCTGTTCCAGCCCGCGGACGAGGAGGACCTTGCGGCGTTCCTCAGGGCGGTTCCCGAAGAGATCCCCCTGACGATCGTCGGCGTCGGTTCGAACCTTTTGGTCCGCGACGGCGGCATCCCGGGTTTTGTCGTCAGGCTTTCCGCGAAGGGCTTTGGCGAGGCTGAAGTCATTTCCCCGATCAGGATCAAGGCAGGTGCCGCCACGCCCGACAAGCGTGTGGCGGCGGTGGCGCTCGAGGCCGGCATTGGCGGCTTCCATTTCTACCACGGCATTCCGGGCGCCATTGGCGGGGCGCTCAGGATGAATGCCGGCGCCAATGGCGTCGAGACGCGCGAGCGCGTCGTCGAGGTGCGGGCGCTCGACCGCAAGGGCAATGTCCAGACGCTGAGCAATGCCGAGATGGGATATGCCTACCGCCATTCGGCGGCGCCCGTCGGGCTGATCTTCACCTCGGCCGTTTTCGAAGGCTTTGCCGAAGACAAAGCGGTCATCAAGACGGCGATGGATGCGGTGCAGAACCATCGCGAGACCGTGCAGCCGATCCGCGAGAAGACCGGCGGCTCGACCTTCAAGAATCCGGAAGGCACCTCGGCCTGGAAGGAAATCGACAAGGCGGGTTGCCGCGGCCTGATGATCGGTGGCGCGCAGATGTCGCCGATGCACTGCAACTTCATGATCAACACCGGAACCGCGACCGGCTACGACCTCGAATATCTCGGCGAGACGGTGCGCGCGCGGGTGCTCGAGCATTCCGGCATCCGGTTGCAGTGGGAGATCAAGCGCATCGGCGATTTCCGCTTCGGGCATGCCGTGCAGGAGTTCCTCGGCCAGCTCCTTTAGCGCATCTTGAAGTTCACGTGATGCGTGAACTTCAACAGAATCGAAATGCCGTGAAATCGTTGCTGCAAAGACTCAGCGACACGGATTTCGCATCCATTTTCTCAGAAAGTGAATCTCTCGGAATCATAAGTACTTGCCAGTGAATCAACTCTCTGATTCTCTGCCCTAAAGCGTTTCCTGATTTGAGTCGTTCGACGCGTTACCCGCGTTTTCCGTCTGGGGGGGCAACCTGCCGGGAGACTCGGACTCAATGTTGCGGAAATCTTGGATTTTGGTCCGCCGTGAGAGGGGATGACGGGGAATGAAAAACAAGCATGTGGCCGTATTGCTGGGAGGTTTCTCGTCCGAGCGGCCCGTGTCCTTGTCTTCGGGAAAGGCCTGTGCCGATGCGCTGGAGCAGGAAGGCTATCAGGTCACCCGTGTCGATGTCGGGCGCGATGTCGGCTCGGTGCTTGCCGAGCTCACGCCCGACGTCGCCTTCAATGCGCTGCATGGACCGTTCGGAGAGGACGGTACCATCCAGGGTATCCTTGAATATCTCGGCATTCCCTACACCCATTCCGGCGTGCTCGCCTCGGCGCTTGCCATGAACAAGGAGCAGGCGAAGAAGATCGTCAAATCGGTCGGCGTTCCCGTTGCCGAATCGAAGGTCGCCAACCGCTTCTCTATCCAGAACAAACACCCGATGAAGCCGCCCTACGTGGTCAAGCCGGTCAGCGAAGGGTCGAGCTTCGGCGTCGTCATCGTGTCGGAGGGGCAGTCCCACCCACCGCAGGTGATCGGGTCGTCCGAGTGGAAATATGGCGATACCGTCATGGTTGAGCGCTACATCTATGGGCGCGAGCTGACCTGCGCCGTCATGGGCGATGTGGCGCTTGGCGTCTGCGAGATCATCCCGACGGGCCATTCCTTCTACGACTATGATTCAAAATATGTCGCGGGCGGATCAAAACACGAATGCCCCGCAAAAGTTTCACCGAATATTTACCAAAAAATACAGACACTGGCGCTCAAGGCTCACCAAGCCGTCGGCTGTCGGGGCGTTTCCCGGTCGGACTTCCGTTATGACGATCGTCACTCCGAAAATGGCGAGGTTGTATGGCTCGAGGTCAACACTCAGCCGGGCATGACGCCGACGTCTCTGGTGCCTGAAATTGCCGCCCATGCCGGGCATTCGTTTGGTGAACTGTTGAGTTGGATGGTGGAGGACGCTTCGTGTCTGCGTTGAAATGGGGGCAGGGCAAGGTGAGGGGCGCGGCCGGGCCGTCGCTGTTCGGCCTGCCATTGTCGTTGGACCATTTCGTCCTGCCGCGCGTGCTTCGCCGCCCGGTGCGCATCCTGACGCGCCTTGGAGATGGTGAATTCCAGGCGCCGCGGTTCTCCGTCGCGATCATGTCGTCGGTGCTGCTGGCTTCGAGCGGGGCCTATGGCGCCTACCTCGGCGGTCATGCCGACGGCATCATTCAAAGCATCACCGCCCGCACCGGCTTTGCCGTTGATCAGGTCAAGGTGGTCGGCAACCGTCAGACTTCAGAGATCGACATTCTCGACAGGCTTGAACTCGATGGCTGGACTTCGCTGATCGGCTTCGATGCCGAGGCCGCGCGGGAGCGCATCGCGACCTTGCCGTGGATCCAGGTCGCCGCGGTGCGCAAGGTCTATCCGCATACGCTCGAAGTGCGCGTCGAGGAGCGCGCGGCTTTCGCGCTCTGGCAGCAGGGCAACGATCTCTCCGTCATCGAAAAGGATGGCGCTGTCATCGCGCCGTTCTCGGGCGGCAAGCAGGTGCTCCTGCCGCTGTTGATCGGTACTGGCGCGCCCGCCAAGGCGCCCGATTTCCTGGCCAGGATCGAACAGTATCCTGACCTTGCCAGTCGCATCAAAGGCTATGTCCGCGTCGGCGAGCGGCGCTGGGACCTGAAGCTGGACAACGGCATCACCATCAAGCTACCCGAGGATGACGAGGAACAGGCGCTCGCCGAGCTCGTCAAGATGGACCATGACAAGGGCCTGCTGTCGCGCGACATCGCCGCCGTCGATATGCGCCTGACAGACCGGCTGGTCGTGGAGCTGACGCCACAGGCGGCGACGCAGCGCGAAGCCGCGCTCAACGAGAAGCCGAAAACCCTGAAACGCAAGCCGGAGACGAAGATATGAGCTGGCTTGGCGGTTCTGGCGATGCCTCGTCGCGCCGGTCGGGCACCCTGACGGTGCTGGATGTCGGCTCGAACAAGGTCTGCTGCATGGTGGCCAAGCTCAAGCCGAACGATGACGGCAAGCTCCTGCGCGGCCGCTCGCACCGCATCCAGGTCATCGGCATCGGCCACCAGAAATCGCAAGGCGTGAAGTCGGGTGTCATCGTCGATCTCGATCGTGCCGAGCATGCTATCCGCCTTTCCGTCGACGCCGCCGAGCGCATGGCCGGGCTGACGGTCGATTCGCTGATCGTCAACATGACCGCCGGACGGCTGAAGAGCGAAAGCTTCTCGGCCACCATCAACCTTGGTGGCCACGAGGCCGACGAGGCCGACATCAAGCGCGTGCTCGGCGCCGGCGCCAAGCAGGCGCTGAAGGCCGAGCGCGAGGTGGTCCATTCGCTGCCCGTCGGCTTCTCGCTGGATGCCGAGCGCGGTGTGCGCGATCCGCGCGGCATGGTGGGCGACACGCTTGGCGTCGACATGCATGTGCTGACCGGTGATGCCGCGCCGATGCGCAATTTGGAGCTTTCCATCAATCGCTCGCACCTGTCGGTCGAGCGCATGGTGGCGACGCCCTATGCCAGCGGGCTGGCGGCACTCGTCGACGACGAGCTTGAACTCGGAGCCGCCTGCATCGACATGGGCGGCGGCACGACGACGATCTCGGTGTTTTCGGAAGGCAAGTTCGTTCATGGCGACGCCATCGCCATTGGCGGCAACCATGTCACGCTCGACATGGCCAAGGGACTTTCGACCTCGCTCGATGCCGCCGAACGGCTCAAGGTGATGCACGGCTCGGCGTTGCCGGGCAGTGCCGACGACCGCGACCTGGTCTCGATCCAGCCGATCGGCGATGATGGCGACGTGCCGCTGCAGATCCCGCGTTCGGTGATGACGCGCATCGTGCGCGCCCGCATCGACGAGACGCTCGAACTCCTGCGCGACCGGTTGAACAAGTCCGGCTATGGCAATGCGGTCGGCAAGCGCGTCGTGCTCACCGGCGGCGCCAGCCAGCTGGCCGGCCTGCCGGAGGCGGCGCGCCGCATCCTGGGGCGCAATGTACGCATCGGTCGCCCGCTCGGCGTGGCGGGCTTGCCCGAAGCGGCGAAAGGCCCTGCTTTCTCGGCCGCTGTCGGGCTTCTGATCTATCCGCAGATGGCGAGCTTCGAGAGCCATCCGGCGAAAGGCATTTCCGGTCTCAGGATGACCGGAACTGGTGGAAAACTGCATCGCATGAGTCAGTGGTTGAGAGACAGTTTCTAATTGACGGGGACAGCCCCATAGGCGGCCGCGGCGGCGAAGCGGCGTGAAAGGCAAAGGACGGAGACAATGACCATCAATCTGCAGAAGCCGGACATCACCGAGCTCAAGCCGCGCATCACCGTGTTCGGTGTCGGCGGCGGCGGCGGCAATGCCGTGAATAACATGATCACCGCCGGACTGCGCGGTGTCGAGTTCGTCGTGGCCAACACCGACGCGCAGGCGCTGACCATGTCGAAGGCCTCCCGGCTGATCCAGCTTGGCGCGCATGTCACCGAGGGGCTCGGTGCCGGATCGCAGCCGGAAGTCGGCCGCGCCGCGGCGGAAGAGTGCATCGACGAGATCCTCGACCATCTCACCAACACCCACATGTGCTTCGTGACCGCCGGCATGGGCGGCGGCACCGGTACGGGTGCTGCTCCGGTTGTTGCCCGCGCGGCCCGCGAGAAGGGCATCCTGACCGTCGGCGTCGTCACCAAGCCGTTCCACTTCGAAGGCCAGCGCCGCATGAAAACGGCCGACTTCGGTATCGAGGAGTTGCAGAAATGCGTCGACACCTTGATCGTCATCCCCAACCAGAACCTGTTCCGGCTGGCCAATGACAAGACCACCTTTGCCGACGCCTTCGCGATGGCCGACCAGGTGCTCTACTCCGGTGTCGCCTGCATCACCGACCTGATGGTCAAGGAAGGCCTGATCAACCTCGACTTTGCCGACGTGCGTTCGGTGATGCGCGAGATGGGCAAGGCGATGATGGGTACCGGCGAGGCTTCGGGCGAGGGCCGTGCGATGGCCGCGGCGGAAGCCGCGATCGCCAACCCGCTGCTCGACGAGACCTCGATGAAGGGCGCCAAGGGCCTGCTGATCTCGATCACCGGCGGCCGCGACCTGACCCTGTTCGAAGTCGACGAAGCGGCGACCCGCATCCGCGAGGAAGTCGACCAGGACGCCAACATCATCCTGGGCGCCACTTTCGACGAGGAACTCGAAGGCGTCATCCGCGTCTCGGTGGTCGCCACCGGTATCGACAAGTCGGCGGCTGAAATCGCCGCCGCGCCGATTTCGATCCGCACCGCTCCGCCGAAGCCGGCTGCTCGGCCGGCCGTCGCCCCGGTGGAAAGCCGCCCGGCACCGGTCCAGCAGGCGGTGTATGAACCACGCGCCGCCGATCCGGTTGCCGAAGCCATCCAGTTGGCCGAAGCGAATGCCGCGGCCATGGCGCAGGCTCGTCCGGCTCCGGTCGCCCATGCGGACGATTTCCGCCCGCAGAGCAAGATCTTCCAGGCGCCGCCCGCACAGCCGCAGCCGATGGTGCAGCCGGTCGTCCAGCAGATGATGCAGCCGGCTCCGCAGCCGCGCGAAATGCTGCGTGAGGTTCAGCAGCCGGTCGCGATGGCGCCGCAGCGCATGCCGCGCGTCGAGGACTTTCCGCCGGTCGTGAAGGCCGAGGTCGACGCCAAGAGCCGTCCGGTGGACCATGAGAACAGCGGCCCGATGGGTCTCCTGAAGCGCCTGACCAATGGCCTGACCCGTCGCGAAGAGGAACCTGCACGGCTGCAGCCGGCGCAACCGCGCGAGCCCAAACTGCGCCAGGCCGCCCCGGAAGTGCGCCGCCTCGCCAGCCAGGACGCGCAGCTCTACGCGCCGCGCCGCGGTCAGCTGGACGATCAGGGCCGCCTGACACCACAGACCAGGGCGACTCAGGACGACGATCAGTTGGAGATCCCGGCGTTCCTGCGCCGCCAAGCCAACTGAGCCGTTAACGGACTGTAACAATTGTTAACAGGCAGGCAAGGAATTGCTTGCCTGTTAGCGTTTAAAATGCAGCATAATCAATTGGTTATGGTGCCGTACATGTTCCAGTTCGCGGTTACAAAGAGTAAGAAACCGTGATTTGGAGTCTCCTTGCCGGGACATTATCTTCGCTGCCTACCATAGTCGGTATGCCGGGATTTCGGGGGAAGTAGCCCCGCCTGCCGATTTAACAAGAGCCGCGCCCTCGGGCTGGAGAAGCGGACCTAGGCATTACGGGCTCATGGGGATTGTCTTGCACGACCACCAGACGACAGTGAAGACGCGCGCGTCGCTTACAGGCACCGGCGTTCACAGCGGCAAAGAAGTTTCCATCAGTTTCCTGCCCGCGGATGCCGATACCGGCATCGTGTTCCAACTCCTTAATGGCGATGGGCAGGGCCGCGAATTCCGCGCCCTGTTCTCCGAGATCGGCGCCACTGACCTTTGCACAATGCTCGGCGATCCCTCTGGCGAGCACATCGCCACGGTCGAGCACATCATGGCGGCCCTGTTCGGGCTCGGCATCGACAATGTCGTCATCGAGATCAACGGCCACGAGGTCCCAATCCTTGATGGCAGCGCCATGGCGTTCGTCGAAGCCATCGACCAGGCCGGCATCGAGGTGTTGGCCGTCAAGCGGCGATATATCAGGGTGGTCAAGCCGGTCCGCATCGAGAACGGCGCCTCCTGGGCGGAGTTCAGGCCTTATGACGGTACCCGTTTCGAGGTCGAGATCGATTTCGAAAGCCCGGCGATCGGCCGTCAGCTCTTCGCATCGGACATCAATGCCGATATTTTCCGCCGCGACATCGCGCGGGCCCGCACCTTCGGCTTCATGAAGGACGTCGAGCGGCTGTGGGCCGCCGGTTATGCGCTGGGATCCTCGCTGGAAAATTCCGTGGTGATCGGTGATGACAACCGCGTCATCAATATGGGCGGCCTGCGCTATCCCAACGAATTCGTGCGCCACAAGACGCTCGACGCCATGGGCGACCTGGCGCTGGCCGGTGCGCGCTTCATCGGCTGCTTCCGCTCCTATCGCGGCGGTCACAGGCTGAACGCCGCCGCGCTGCGGCGCCTGCTGTCGGACCGCACGGCCTTCGAGATCGTCGAGACGACACGCCGGGAGCGTGGCCGGGCCGCCGAGATGAACGCCGTCAACGCGCCGCTCTATGCACCCTGGATGATCTGATTTTCTTAATCTTTTCGGATTCCATGGGGCATGGGTGTTGCATGAATGCATCATCCATCAGCGAAATTGCATAGATTTTCACGCCACGGTCCGCCGCCACAAAAATGTGCGATTGGCTGGACATAGCGTTGCCGGGCAAGGCGGTTATGGTTTATGGCTGCGGCCGTCTATTAGTGCATGTCGCTCAAAAGTGGGGATCAGTTTTGGGACAACAGCATGCAAGAGGCATTGAAATAACGCCGAAAGGGCGCAATCCAATCATGTTCTTCAAGCGAGTCGGTCAATCGAAAGCGCCGCAGCGGTCTGTTTTCCTGGCGCTTTCGGTGGTTGTTCCATCGCTCTTTCTGTCGGCCTGCATGTCGTCGGAGAAAGATATCGACTTGTCGACCTATGTCGACCAGACCGAGCCGGCCGACGTTCTCTACAATCAGGGCCTCGCCAACATGAATGCGGGACGCCTGGACGAGGCGAGCAAGAAGTTCGACGCCGTCGACCGCCAGCACCCCTATTCGGAGTGGGCGCGCAAATCGATGGTGATGGGCGCGTTCGCCGACTATCGAAAGGGCAGCTACGACGACGCGATCCAGTCGGCAAAGCGGTACCTGGCGCTTTATCCGTCCACGGATGACGCCGCCTACGCCCAGTACATCATTGGTCTCAGCTACTATCGCCAGATCAAGGACGTGACGCAGGACCAGAAGGAAGCACGCCAGACCCTGCAGACCATGCAAGACCTGGTGACGCGCTGGCCGACGTCGGAATATGTTGACGACGCCAAGGAAAAGATCCGGTTCGCCAACGACCAGCTCGCCGGCAAGGAAATGCAGATCGGGCGCTATTATCTGGAGCGCCGCGAGTACATCGCCGCCGTCAAGCGCTTCCGCACAGTGGTCGAAAACTATTCCAATACCCGCCATGTCGAGGAAGCGCTCGCGCGCCTGACCGAAAGCTATTACGCGATGGGATTGACCTCGGAGGCCCAGACTGCCGCCGCGGTGCTCGGTACCAACTATCCCGACAGCTCGTGGTACAAGGATTCCTACAAGCTGCTGCAGAGCAATGGGCTGGCACCGCGCGAGAATGCCGGATCGTGGATATCCAAGGCCGGGAAGCTGATTACCGGCGCCTGACCTCCGAGCGAAGCGCGCAGCGCGCTTTTTCGGATTGATCCGAAGCTCAAACAAAAAGATAGTGCGGCGCTGCGACTCCAACCGTCGGGTGCCGCTCTAAATCTTTTTGTTTTCGTGCCTGTCGTTATCCCGAAACCGGGTCCACTTTTTGGGCGGCATGCAATAGGTCCGGTTTCTCATGCTTTCCAGACTGTCGATCCGAGATATCGTCCTGATCGAAAAGCTGGACATCGACTTCCAGCCTGGTCTTTCCGTGCTGACCGGCGAAACCGGCGCCGGCAAATCCATCCTGCTCGACGCCCTGTCGCTGGCGCTCGGCGCGCGCGGCGATGCCTCGCTAGTGCGCCATGGCGCATCCCAGGGGCAGGTCATTGCCGTGTTTGATGTTCCGCGCAACCATCCGGTGCGCGCGCTGCTTGCCGAAAACGCCATCGAGGATGACGGCGACGTCATCCTGCGCCGCGTGCAGACGGCGGACGGCCGTACCCGTGTGTTCGTCAACGACCAGCCGTCCAGTGTGACGCTGATGCGCGACGTCGGCCGCGCGCTGGTCGAGATCCACGGCCAGCATGATGAACGCGCTTTGGTCGATCCCGGCGCACACCGCGATGTGCTCGATGCTTTCGGCGGCCATCTGGGTGCCGTCCGCTCGACCGGCGAGGCATGGCGGCACTGGCGCGCCTGCGAGCAGGAGCTGACGCGCCATCGCGCCAAGGTGGCGGCCGCCGCGCGCGAGGCCGATTATTTGCGCGCCGCGGTCGCCGAACTGACCAAGCTCGATCCGCAGCCCGGCGAGGAAACCGAACTTGCGGAGCTGCGCGCCCACATGATGCGCGCCGAGAAGATCGCCTCCGAAATCCACGATGCGCAGGATGTGCTGTCGGGTCCATCCTCGCCCTTGCCGCAACTGGCCAGCCTGCTGAGGCGGTTGCAGCGCAAGGCGACGGAGGCGCCCGGCCTGCTCGAGGACGTGGTCAAGTCGCTGGATGAAGCGATGTTGTCGCTCGATGCGGCGCAATCGGGCGTCGAGGCCGCGCTTCGGGCCACGGAGTATGATCCACAGCGGCTGGAAAAAGCGGAAGAGCGGCTGTTTTCGCTGCGCGCGGCGTCGCGCAAGCACAGCGTCGCCGTCGACGATCTGGCGCAGCTGCGCGACACGATGGTTGCCGATCTCGCCGATCTCGATGCCGGCGAGGAGCGCCTGCACGGCCTGGAAAGGCAGGCGGCGGCCGCGCGCGAAACCTACGACATCGCCGCCGCACAGCTGTCCTCGCTCCGCCATGCCGCGGCGGTCGGTCTGACCAAGGCTGTGATGGCCGAACTGCCGGCGCTGAAGCTCGAACGCGCGGCCTTCATCGTCGAGATGAAGAGCGAGGCCGAGACGCGCATGGAGGAGGGCATCGACCAGATTGAGTTCTGGGTGCGCACCAATCCCGGCACGCGGCCCGGGCCGATGATGAAGGTCGCGTCCGGCGGTGAGCTGTCACGCTTCCTGCTCGCGCTGAAAGTGGCGCTGGCCGATCGTGGTTCGGCGCCGACACTGGTTTTCGATGAAATCGACACCGGCGTGGGCGGCGCGGTGGCCGACGCCATCGGCCAGCGGCTGGCGCGGCTGTCGAAGCGCGTCCAGGTGCTTTCCGTCACCCACGCGCCGCAAGTTGCGGCGCGCGCGGCGACACATTTCCTGATCTCCAAATCGGGCAGCACCGACCGGGTCGCGACAGGGATTGCCGAGATGGACAAGACGGCGCGGCAGGAGGAGATCGCCCGCATGCTGGCCGGTGCCACGATCACCGACGAGGCGCGCGCCGCCGCCGAGCGGCTGCTCCGCGAGAATACAAACGCGGCATGAGACTATCCGGCGTCATGGGGCGAGTCAGGATATGGCTCCATCCTGCTGTTCAGGAATGATCTTTCCGAAAACCGGTTCCCACTTTTCCGGATCATGCTCTATGGTGACGCGCCACCGTTCAGGGACAAAAAGCATGGCCGAAAAACCTGTCGATTCGCTCAGCGAAAGCGAGGCTGAAGCCGAACTCCAGCGCCTTGCCGAGGAGATCGCCGGTCACGACCGGCGCTACCATGCCGAGGACGCGCCTGTTATCACGGACGCGGAGTATGATGCTCTGCGGCGGCGTAATCTTGCCATCGAGGAGCGTTTTCCCGGGCTGGTGCGTGAGGATTCGCCCTCGCTCAGGGTGGGTGCCGCACCGGCGGAAGGCTTCACCAAGGTGCGCCACGCCGTGCCGATGCTCAGCCTCGCCAAGGCCTATACTGACGCTGACGTTGCCGATTTCATCGAGCGCGGCCGGCGCTTCTTCGACCGCGACAAGGACCTCGACATCGCCTTCACCGCCGAGCCGAAGATCGACGGGCTGTCGGCGTCGTTGCGTTACGAAAAAGGCGTGTTCGTGCAGGGGGCGACGCGCGGCGACGGCGCTGTCGGCGAGGACATCACCGGCAATCTCAGGACCATCGCCGACATCCCAGCAAGGTTGAAAGGTTCAGGCTGGCCCGAGATCATTGAGATACGCGGCGAGGTCTACATGACCTATGCGGAATTCGAGGCGCTCAAGGCGCGCTCGGCGGCTGTCGGTGGCCAGGATTACGTCAATCCGCGCAATACGGCGGCCGGGTCGCTGCGCCAGAAGGATCCCTCCGTCACCGCCAGCCGCAATCTCAAATTCTTTGCCTATGCGTGGGGTTATACGACGGCGGATCCGGCACCAACACAGTACGAAGCGGTGCAGAAATTCGCCGATTGGGGTTTCAAGATCAGTCCGCTGATGGTGCGGGCGAAGTCGGTCGAGGAGCTGGTCGCGCATTATCACCGGATCGAGGAGCAGCGCTCGTCGCTCGGCTATGACATAGACGGCGTCGTCTACAAGGTCGACCAGTTGGAGTTGCAGCGCCGTTGGGGTTTCGTCACCGGTGAGCCGCGCTGGGCCGTCGCGCACAAATTCCCGGCCGAACAGGCGATGACGACCGTGCAGAGGATCGACATCCAGGTCGGCCGGACCGGCACGCTGGCTCCGGTCGCGCGGCTGGCGCCGGTGACGGTCGGCGGCGTGGTGGTGGAAAACGTCACGCTGCACAATGAGGACTATATCAAGGGCCTGGACAGCACCGGCCAGCCGATCCGCGACGGTATCGACGTGCGCATCGGCGACACGGTCGTGATCCAGCGGGCAGGGGATGTCATCCCGCAGATCGTCAGTGTCGTCGTCGACAAGCGTCCGCCCAATGCCGTGCCATACGAATTCCCGCACACCTGCCCGATCTGCGGTTCGCCGGCGACACGCGAGATCAACGAAAAGACCGGCAAGGAGGATTCACGGCGCCGTTGTACCGGCGAATTGATCTGCCCGGCGCAAGCAGTGGAAGGGCTGCGCCACTTCGTGTCGCGCGGCGCCCTGGATATCGAGGGGCTGGGCGCGGAGAACATCGATACTTTCTTCAATGCCGGGTTGATCAAGACCGCCGCCGATATCTTCACGCTCAGGGAGCGCCGGCCCGCCGTGACCAAGGCGCTGGCCGAGCGGCGCGAGGAGCAGGCCAGGCAGCGCGAGGCAGCGTCCGGCAAGACCCGCAAGAACGTGCGCAGCGTCGAGGACCGCAACTATGAGGGGCTCGACAAGCTGTTCGCGGCCATCGATTCGCGCCGAGAGCCGGAGCTCGACCGCTTCATTTTCGCGCTCGGCATCCGCCATATCGGCGAGACAACAGCTGCCGTCTTGGCCCGGACATTTTCAACCATCGAGGAGTTGATCCGCGTCGGCAAGGAGACGGCGGCGGCGGCGGATCCGCATGCCGTCTTCCCATCGATCAACGGCATTGGCGATACGGTGATCGATGCGCTGCGCGATTTCTTCGGCAATGAGCGCAATGACGACGTGCTCGAGAAGCTGCTGGAGCAGGTCAAACCGAAGCCGTATATCGTCACCGTCTCGGCCGACAGCGAGGTCGCCGGCAAGACGATCGTCTTTACCGGCTCGCTGGAAAAGATGACGCGCTCCGAAGCCAAGGCAATGGCCGAGCGTCTCGGCGCCAAGGTGGCCGGCTCGGTTTCGGCCAAGACCGATCTGCTGGTGGCGGGACCGGGTGCGGGCTCCAAGCTCAAGCTTGCCAGCGAACTCGGCGTTGAAGTCATCGACGAGGACACCTGGCTGCAGCGGGTCGGCAAGTCGTGACGGGCGAAGCGTTCAAGGGGTTCGGCTCCAAGGCAATTCCGTTCCTGAAGGCATTGGATTTCCACCAGAGTCGCGAGTGGTTCCTGGAGAATCGCGACTTGTTCGAAAAGGAATTGCGCGACCCACTGGGTGATCTCGTCGACACGCTTACGCAGCGTTTTGCGGAAGCCGGCCTCGGTCTGCGCGGCGATCGCAAGAAATCGCTGTTCCGCATCAACCGCGACGTGCGCTTCGCCAAGGACAAGCGACCCTATAACCGACATCTGTCGGCTATCCTGTCGCCGGACGGCACCAAGATGGAGCAGGGCGTGTTCTTCGTCCATATCGGGCTTGAGCGCTGCTTTGCCGGCGTCGCCTGGTGGCAGCCGGCGCCGGAACTGCTGACGGCCATGCGCAAGGCCATCGCGAGCCATCCCGATACGTTTCGCGCAGTGGTGGCGGCGCTGAGGAAAAATGGCCTCGAACTCGATGCCGAAGGCGGCATGAAACGCACGCCGCGCGGCTTCGAAGAGGTCGCCGACGAGGATCTTGTCGCTGCCATCCGCAACCGGCATTTCGCCGTCCGCCACGCGATCGATCCGGCTGGTATCCACGGGCCGGAGCTGGTCGAGGAACTTGTCGATTTCACCTTGCGCGCCAAGCCGCTGCTCGACTGGGGCAGGGCGATCGAGGGCAAGACCGCGAAGGACTGAGCCTCCACGCAAGCGTCGACGATCATTTCCGCTGATCGTTTGGCTCAAGCGAATTCGTGTGACACGGCAACCCATGCCACCTAAATACCGCCACTCCTTTTGTTGTCGTGCATGTCGTTGTCCCAAAACCGCTACGCAGTTTGGGCGACATGCATAAGGAGTGGCCGATGGCGACGGACGTGATTTCTGAGAGCGGCGGCAAAAGCGATTTCTGGCAGGGCGTACGGCTCTCCATGCCGGTCGTGGTGGCGTCGGCGCCGTTCGCCGTGCTGTTCGGCGCGCTCGCCGTCGACAATGGCTTCTCGGTCCTTGAAGCCTTCCTGATGAGCGCGCTGGTCTATGGCGGCGCCAGCCAGATGGTCGGCATCCAGCTGTTCGGCCAGCATGTCGCGCCGTGGCTGGTCGTGCTCTCGATCTTCGCCGTCAATTTCCGCCACGTGCTCTATTCCGCCGGCATCGGCCGGCGCATCGCGCACTGGCCTGTCATCCAGCAGGCTCTCGGCTATTTCATCCTCACCGACCCGCAATTCGCGGTCGCGGAGGCGCGGGCGCAATCCGGCCAAACGGTCGGCTTCGCCTGGTATCTGGGGCTTGGCCTGCCGGTCTATCTGTTCTGGATCGTCGAAAGCGCGCTCGGCGCGCTGTTCGGCAAGCTCATCCCGGACACCCATGCGCTGGGCATCGATTTCCTGCTGCCCATCTATTTCCTCGGCCTCGTGATGGGCTTCCGCAAGCGCCCCTTGTGGTTGCCGGTGGTCGTCGCCAGTGCCTGCGCCTCGATCGTCGCTTACAAGACGGTGGGTTCGCCCTGGCACGTCTCCATAGGCGCCGTCGCCGGCGTGCTGCTCGCCGTCATTCTGCCGCCGCGCCACAGCGGCGTGGAGGCAAGGTCATGAGCACAACATTCTGGATCATCATCGCCGGCGCGTTCGCCACCTATCTCACGCGCATCGGTGGCCATCTGGTCATCTCCCGATTCGATCACATCCATCCGCGCGTGGAAGCCGGTCTCAACGCCGTGCCGGCTGCCGTGCTGACCACGCTGGTGGCGCCGGAACTGTTGAATGCCGGACCGGCGGAGTGGGCAGCCCTGGTCGTCACGGCGGTGGTTTCGCTGCGTGGCGGGCTGATGGCGATGTTTCTGGCGGGCGCGGTGGCGCTGATCCTGGCACGGCAGTTCGTGGGGTAGGGCGCATCGCCCTTCAGCGCCTCAAAATTCAAATCTTCGCGTCGTGCGGCAGCGGTGCTGTCGCCTTTTCCAGCCAGGCGAGCGTTTCGCCGTCGAGCATCGGACCGATCTCGGACTGCACGCGGGCGTGGTAGGTGTCGAGCCAGTGCAGTTCGTCACGTGTCAGCAGGTCCGATCGCACCAGCCTGACGTCGATCGGCGCCAGCGTCAGCGTCTCGAAGCCGTGCATGGCGATGTCGCCGCCCTCGATCTGTTCGGCCGGCGTCACCAGGATGAGGTTCTCGATGCGAATGCCGTAGGCGCCTTCCTTGTAATAGCCCGGCTCGTTGGACAGCATCATGCCCTCGAGCAGCTTTTCGGTGCCGGTGCGGGCGATGCGCTGCGGACCCTCGTGCACAGCCAGGTACGAGCCGACGCCATGGCCGGTGCCATGGGCGAAGTCGCAGCCATGCTTCCACAACGCCATGCGGGCGACGGCGTCGATCTCGGAGCCGCGCGTGCCGGCGGGGAAGCGCAGCGTCGAAATGCCGATCATGCCTTTCAGCACCAGCGTGAAGCGCTCGCGCATCTCCTCGGTCGGCTGGCCGATTGGTACGGTGCGGGTGATGTCAGTGGTGCCATCCTGGTATTGCGCGCCGGAATCGAGCAGGAACAGCTCACCAGCCTGCAGCTTGCGGCTGGTGGCGCGCGAGACGCGGTAATGCATGATGGCGCCGTTCGGGCCGGCGCCGGAAATAGTGTCGAAGGAGACGTCGCGCAGCGGCATCTGGGTTTCCTCGCCGGTCTGCCGGCGGGTCTCTTCGAGCCTGGTAACGACCGCGATCTCGTCGAGGGAGCCGGGCTGCTGCCGGTCGAGCCAGCACAAAAGCTTGGCCACCGCCGCGCCGTCGCGGCGATGCGCGGCGCGTGAGCCGTTGATCTCGGCCTGGTTTTTGGTGGCGCGCGGAATACGGGCGGGATCGGGCGCGGCAATCACCGTGCTGCCATTGTCCTCGACCAGCATGCGCAGACGGTCGGCCGCCAGCACCGGATCGAGCGCGATTTTCGCGCCGCTTTTGGCAAGCGCCACGATCGCGGCCTCGAATTCGCCGGGCTCACGCGGATCGGCGAGCTGGGTGAGGTAGGCCGCCACCTGACGCGAGAACTTGCGTCGATCCATGAAAAGCTGGTGCGATCCGTCGGCGGCGAGAATGGCGAAGCCGAGCGCCAGCGGCGTATGCGGGACGTCGCCGCCACGAATATTGAAGGCCCAGGCGATAGAGGAGGGGTCGGTCAGCACCGCATGGGTGGCGCCGTCCTTGCCGATCGCCGTTGCCAGCCGCGCCAGCTTGTCCTTGGCGAGCTCGCCGGCAAAGCCGATCGGGTGCAGTTCGACCGGGGTTACGGGTGCGGCGGGCTGATCCTTCCAGATGATGTCGATCGGGTTCCTGTCTAACGGCACCAGCACCGCGCCGGTCTTGTCGGCGGAGGCCTGCAGCGCCTTGACCTCGCCGATCGTGTGCAGCCAGGGATCGAAGCCCAGCCGCGCCCCTTTGCCGATGTTGTCCCTGAGCCAGACAGCGGGCGGATTGTCGACCAGGCTCTCGATCGAAAAGATGCCGAGGTCGACTTCGCCCCGCACCTGCAGCGTGTAGCGCCCGTCGACAAAGACGAAGGCGCGGTCGCGCAGCACGACGGCGACGCCGGCCGAGCCGCTGAAGCCGGTCAGCCATTTCAGCCGTGCAGAACGATCGGCGACGTATTCGCCCTGGTGCTCGTCGGCGCGCGGAACGATGAAGCCATCGAGGCCATTGTCGCTGAGCCATTGGCGCAGCAGCGCCACGCGTGGCTTGCCGACTGCCGGATCGCCCGCGGAATCGAAGGTCTGGAACATGATGGGCCTCCTGATATCAGCTTGACCGTAGCGCATGGGCCTGGAAATCGGAATCGATTTCCGGCTGGCGCAACCTGCTACAGCATTGCCTGGCTGACAACCAAATGGGGCTGGTACAGACTTGGCCTGACGGCGCCGGCATTCTCTTGGCGGTGCCTTGCCGACAACCATTGATCGGCAATGGCTTTGCCGGCCTCAGCGCTTGAGGTGGATCGTCACCCAGCCTTCGCGGTGTAAGGTGCTGATATGGCGGAAATTCTGGCCGACATAGGCCGATACCACCGCATCACGCTGGCGGTCCAGGATGCCTGACAGCACGATCGAGCCGCCAAGCGCGATATGCCCTGCCATTTGCGGCGCGAGCCGCATCAGCGGCCGCGCCAATATGTTGGCGACGATGAGGTCGAAGGGTGCGCGCCTGGCGAAGATCGAGTGATGAAAGCCCGGCGCGGTCACCGTCTCGATGAGCGCCTTGACGTGGTTCAGCCGCGCATTGGCGGCGGCGACCTTGACCGCCACCGGATCGATGTCGGTGGCCAGCACCGGAATATGCGCCAGCTTGGCGACGGCGATCGCCAGCACCGCGCTGCCGGTCCCGAGGTCGAGCGCGTTGCGCGGGTGCTCGCGCCGCACGACTTTCTCCAGCATTTCGAGGCATCCGGCGGTGGTGCCGTGATGGCCGGTGCCGAAGGCAAGGCCCGCCTCGATCTCGATGGCGAGCTCGCCGCTATGGCGCTTCCTGCTGTCGTGCGCGCCATGGACGAAGAACCGGCCGGCGCGCACCGGCTTCAGGCCTTCCAGGGAACGTGCCACCCAGTCGATGTCGGGCAGCGCCTCGCGCTCGACCGGTCTCGACAAGGCGAGACCGGCGAGAATGTCCTTCAGCCGCGCCTCAACCGCGTCGACGTCGCCATCGGCATAAAGCGAGACCTCATGGATGTCGGCGTCTTCGTCGACCTCCAGCAGGGCGATCGGCAGGCCTTCATCCTCGAAGGACGTTTCGAGCGCCGCGAAGATGCGCTCGGCCTCGATCTTTCCGGTGGTGAAATGGAGCCGCGTTTGGGTCATGTGAATTCTGGTCAGCCGTTCGCGGCGAGGCGCTTCAGCTTCTCCACGGCGGTGTCGGCGCTCTCGCCATAGGCGATCGTGCCGGCAAAGTCGCCCTTGGCGTTGAGCAGCAGCACCGAGGCGGTGTGGTCCATGGTGTAGTCGCCGTCGCCGGTGTCGACCTTCTTCCAGTAGATGCCGAATGCCTTGGCCATGGCATGGACCTTGTCAGGGTCGCCGGTAATGCCGGTGATGCGGTCGGAGAAATTGCTGACATAGGCGTTCATGACCTGCGGTGTATCGCGCTCCGGATCGACCGAGACGAAATAGGCGTGCAGGTTCTTGCCGTTGTCGCCGAGCGTCTTCAGCCAGCCGGAGAGTTCGAACAGCGTGGTCGGGCAGACTTCAGGGCAATGGGTGAAGCCGAAGAAGACGACGCTGGGCTGGCCCCGGAAAGCGGCCTCGGTAATCGGTGCGCCTTTCTGGTCGACCAGGGTGAACGCCGCACCGAACGGCTCGCCGCCATAGTGGCCGCGATACCAGTCGAAGGTCAGCCAGCCGATGCCGGCGGCCATCAGGACGAGAATGCCGACCAGGATAGAACGCATCATCAGAAAAGTCCGTCTGTAATGTCATGGCGCGCCGGCCAAAGCCGTGCGCCCCTTGTTCGGTCACAGTCTTAGCGGTTCAGCCTCGCACAGGCAAAGTGCCGCGTTGCCGCAACCGCTGTGGTGTTGCCACATCTGCTTGCAAAGCCGCACAGCCCGCCCCACCTGAGACCGGCAACTCGAACCGAGGAGGCTTCTTTGCTCGAACTGATTGGGCTCAAACTGACTGGGCGGAAACTGATCGGCGGCGCGTTGGCGGCATGCGTTGCGCTTGGCGCCGGTAGCGCCGTTGCCGAGGAAGTCGGCAAGGTCGGCGTCGACTGGGTCGGCAACGACATCATCATCGACGCGATCAAGGACCCGAAGGTGGATGGCGTGACCTGCCATGTCTCCTATTTCGACCGAAGCGTCATCGACCGCCTGCACAAGGGCAATTGGTTCGAGGATCCCAGCGACTCCTCGATTTCGTGCCGCCAGACCGGGCCAATCACCATCGGCGACATCGACATGAGCGAGGGCGGCGAGGAGGTATTCAAGCAAGGTCTCAGCCTGATCTGGAAGAAGCAGGTGGTGAACCGCATCTACGACAAGAAGAACGAGACGCTGATCTATCTGTCGCACTCGCGCCAGGTGCAGAACGGCTCGGCCAAGATGTCGGTTACGACGGTGCCGCTCTACGGCCAGAACGTGGTGTGGAGCAACAGCAAGCCGAAATAGGCGGGCGAACTCTTCCTGGTGCTACTCTGACGATGATCGGCTCCTGCTTGCGGGACCAATCGACCTGACGTAAAGCCGCTGGCATGGACCGTTCCGAAGATCTCGTCGCGAAAGACCCCGAGCCGCGCATCCATCCAACGGCGGAGATGAAGGGCTGCAAGCTTGGCCGCTATGCCGTGATCGGCGAACGCGTCGTGCTGCGCGAGGTCATCGTCGGCGATTTCTCCTATTTCGAACGTCATGCCGAGGCGATCTATACGACGATCGGCAAATTCTGTTCCATCGCCGCCAACAGCCGCATCAATGCGCTGGAACATCCGATCGAGCGGCTGACCCAGCACAAGGTCAGCTATCGGCCGAACGAATATTTTCGCTGGCTGGGTGTCGATGCCGCGTTTCGCGACCGGCGGCGGTCGAAGGCCGTGACCATCGGCAATGATGTCTGGGTCGGCCACGGCGCGGTCATCTTGCCTGGCATCGCCATCGGCAATGGCGCGGTCATCGGCGCCAATGCGGTGGTGACGCGGGACGTGCCGTCCTACACGATCGTCGCCGGCGTGCCGGCGAAGCCGATCAGGCTGCGCTTTGCCCCTGAAATAGCGGTACGCATCGAGGCTCTCGCCTGGTGGGACTGGCCGGTCGAGACACTCGCCAGGGCGGTTCCCGACATGCAGGCAATGCCGATCGAAGCCTTCCTCGACCGCTGGGAAAACGACGCCGTTTAACTCCCGCGGAGAACGGTTTGGGCCTCGCCGTCACGGCTGCGCAGGGAACTATTCTTGACGCTCTCCGGAATGAAACCCCTTCCGCCATGCGGGGGTGGCGCGGCGGAAGGGGCTGGAGGTAACCCGCTGTAAAGCGGAAGGAACAGGCTCTTGCCTGCGCGGCTACCATGACATTGAACCGATAAGGTGTGTTTTGTGCCGAATGCGCGCTTCGCGTGCATTTAATTGCATCGGTTGTATTTTTTGCCCGCGGGAACCTGAAATGGCTGCTGGTTGTTTCCTCTTGTGCCCGCACGGAGCCGCGCTGTCTGAGGGAGTTCATGATCGAGAAGCTTTTCACCAAAATCGCCAACCGGGTGGCTCACCTTGCTGGCCTGTCGCCCACGTTCGCACTCTGTTGCCTGATCGTCATCGTCTGGGGACTAAGCGGGCCACTCTTCGCGTTCTCGGACACCTGGCAACTGGTGATCAACACCGGGACGACAATCATCACCTTCCTGATGGTGTTTCTCATCCAGAACACCCAGAATCGCGACGGCGCGGCGATCCAGGCCAAGCTCGATGAGCTGATACGGGTCAGCGCGGCCAAAAACACCTTCATCGGCATCGAGCACCTGACTGAAGCCGAGGTCCAGGAGATCCGCGCCAAATGCGAGCGGGCGGCTAAGCGGCACGACGAGAAGATCGCCACCATGGCGGCCAAGAAGGCGGTTGCCCAGAAGCGGGGCGCGAAAAAGAGCGTGGCTTGAGGCTCAGCCCTTCATGAACGCCGCGAACGCATCCTTGTGGTCGGGGTGCCAGCGCGACAAGGCAGGGCGGTTTTCGATAATGTCGCCGATCGCCCAAGCCATGCGCTTTTCGTCCAGCGACCGCGCGGCCTCATTGTCGGGACACAGGACGTAGAAGTCACCCCTGACCAGCGATTCCAGCATGAAATCAATCACCTGCTCACCGGTCCACGCTCCCGCCGGCTTTTCCGTCGCGCCTTCGGTCAGGCCGGTATAGGTGAAGCCGGGGATGAGCAGATGCGCCGACAGGCGGGCGCCAGGCTCATTCCTCAGCGCATGCGCCAGGCCCTCGGTAAAGGTCTTCACGCCGGCCTTGGAAACGTTGTAGGCGAGGTTGCCGGGCGGCGTGGTGATGCCTTGCTTGGAGCCGGTGTTGACGATCAGGCCCGGCTTGTCCGATGCGAGCATGCGTGGCGCGAAGGCTTCGACGCCATGCACGACGCCCCAGAAATTGATGTCGAGCAGCCGTTTCCAGCCGGCGCGGTTGTCCCAGGGTTTTCCCGGGTTGTCGCCGACGCCGGCATTGTTCATCAGCAGCGAGACGGCGCCGAATGCGCCGAATGCCCGGTCGGCCAAACGATCCACCTCATCGGCCTTCGACACGTCCGATGCGACGGCAAGCACGGCGTCGTCGCCGGCAATCGCGGCAACGACTCGCGAGGCATCGTCGAGGCGCGGGCCGCCAATGTCGGCGAGCACGATCTTCATGCCCATCAGCGCCAGCCGTTTGGCCGCCGCAAGACCAATGCCGCTGGCGGCACCGGTGATGACGGCGGTATTGCCTTGGCCAAGCGCGGGCAAGGCGGTCTGGATCTCGGTATCGGGGATCATCGGCGATGCTTTCCTTTTTCGATTGCGCCGAACTTAGCGCCGGAACGGGCTTGTGCAAGCCGCCGTCGGGGCTCGTCGGGTTGACCAGTCCGGTCGTGGCTGCGCATGCTGCGATGCCAAAAGGGAGATTTCCGATTGACGGATTGGGTTGCAATTCTGAAGGAGCAGACCGCCGCCGGCGACCAGATGGGGCGCGAGGTGCCACAGATGCTGGCCAACCCGGATATCAGCGAAGCCCAGGTGAAAACCTTGTTCTCCGCATTGGAAAAACAAGCGGAGTTCGTCGAGAAGCTGCGCATGGCGCTGGAGAAGTTCGGCCATGATTTCTCGATCATCAAGGCGGCGGAGCGGCTGGAAGAGCGCTATGCCGACCTTGCCGCTTCCGTGGCGGAGAAGCTGAAGGCGATGCGCGGTTAAGCAATTCCAGGAGAGGCGTGAGGCAGTTTTCCCGGGAAAAGCGCATAACGCTTTCCCTAGGGAATTGCGCTGGACAAAGAGCTATTTTTCGAGAACGCGCGAAAAACGCGTGTCCGGGACCAGCCAGACCAGGGCGACGGCGACATAGAGCGCGACGCCGATCCACCGGTCGAGGAAGGTCAGCCCAACGGCCGCTATGTAGGCGGCAAGCGAAATCCTTCCCTTGCGGTCGCGGCCGATCGCCTTGGCGAATGCGGTATCCGGCCCATGCAGCCGATGCAGCGCAATGACCAGGATGCTGTAGGCGGTCGCACACATTACAAGGTCGAAACCGTAAACCGCGACGGGAACCGTGGCGAAATGGTTCTCGCCCATGAAGGCGGTCGTCATCGGCATCAGGGACAGCCAGAACAACAGATGCAGGTTCGCCCACAGCACGTGGCCGTCGACACGCTGCACGGTGTGGAACATATTGTGCAGATTGTTCCAATAGATGCCGACATTGATGAAGGAGAGCACGTAGCACAGGAAGATCGGCCACTGCGGCAGCAGCGCCGAAAAATCCTCGCCTTCCGGCACCTTCAGTTCCAGCACCATGATGGTGATGATGATCGCCACCACGCCGTCGGTGAATGCCTCGACCCTGCCTTTGCCCATGATCACCACCCCAGTCCGCGATGAGTTGCCGAAAGATAGTAAATCGTTAGCGGATGTTGGCGCGCCGATAAACAGTGTGAGGAAAACTCCTCAACTATATCAGGGGAAACTTCCACGCAGGAACGGTGATCGTGGTGATCGGCCCTGGCAGCTTGTTGACTTTTCTTGCCGCGGCCTCTCCCGTTGCGATGCTGTCCCGGCCGAAGCAGTCGAACGGCCGGCACTCGATGGAGGGACCGATGAGATTTCGATTTCTGCTTGCGATAGCGACCATTCTGGCCGCCGTCTTCGGGACGTCCGCCGCTGCCTTCGCCTACGGCGCCCATACCACGACCAGCCTCAACGTGCGTACCGGGCCTGGCGCGGAATACGCCAAGGTCGGAACGCTGCCGGCCGGCTTCCGGGTTGACGTGACCGGCTGCCAGCCTGGCTGGTGCAGGATCCATGGCGGCGGTGTCAGCGGCTGGGCCAGCTCCGGCTATCTCTCGCGGGCCCAAGTCGTGCATCCGCCGGTTATCATCGTAGGCGCGCCGCACCGGCCGCCATACTGGCACCACCGGCCTCATCACCGTCCTCCGCATCACCGCCCGCCGCACAAGCCGCGTCCCGGCAAGTGCAAGATCGCGCCCGGTTTTTCCTGCAAGTAGGCCCGGTTTCCTGCAAATAGTCTGATTGCGTCTGATACGGCACAAGGGGTGCCGTGATGGATCGGGGCCGCTGGCCCCGATCCGCATTTGTGCGTTCATCGGCCTGGTCAGGCAAGGCCCACCGTGGTGTCAGGAGCGTGGCCGTTCACTGGAACGCCGGCGGGAAGGGCACGTTAATGTCGCGATCCCTGAAACTGATGACGAGGTTGGCCATGGCCTTTCGCGATTTGGCGCAAACTCAGAACGAGGCCGGCGACGTCCTCGCGATCCCGACTGTCGCGGCGATGATCGCGGTGCTGTTTGCCGGCAGCACGGCGCTGACGCCGCTCTATATCATCTACAAGCAGCAGTTCGGCTTTTCGCAGATCACCTTGACGCTGATCTACGCGGTCTATGTTGTCGGCAATCTCGGCGCCCTGCTGGTGTTCGGTGGCGTGTCGGATGTTGTCGGGCGCCGGCCCGCAGCGCTGGCGGCGATGATCGTGGCCATTGTCAGCGCGCTTATCTTCCTGTTCGCCGGAAATGTCGTCTCGCTCGACGTGGCGCGCATCCTGAGCGGGCTTGGCATCGGCGTTGGCGCCGGAACGGGAACCGCCTGGATTGCCGAGCTTCTCCCCGCCGCCGATAAATCGCGTGCCAGCGTCATCACCACCAGCACCAATTTCCTCGGTCTCGGTTTCGGGTCGCTGATATCGGGACTGTTGGCTCAATACGAGCCCTGGCCCCTGCGGCTGGTGTTCATCGTCTATCTCATGGCACTCGCGGTGGTGGCGGTCCTGGTCTGGCGTACCCGTGAAACGGTGGCGAAGCCGGGTGGCCTCGAGCGGATTTCGATGCGGCCGCGCCTCTCCGTGCCTCAGAAGATACGCACGCGCTTCGTCGCGCCGGCGGTGACCGGTTTCGGCGCGATGGCGCTGGTCGGCTTCTATGCCGCGTTGGCGCCGAGCATCCTGGCGCAGCAGCTGCACGAAACGAACCATGCCGTTGCCGGCGCGCTGTTCTTCGAACTGGCGATCGTCGCGGCGGCCAGCATCGTGGCGCTGATGCGGGTGCAGAGCAGCAAGGCCATGCTGGCCGCCCTGGCCTTGATGATCCCAAGCGTGTTGCTGGTGGTGGCTGCACAGGTTCTGGCCTCGATGGCACTGATGATCGTGGCGACGGCCTGCTGCGGTGTCGTGGCCGCGCTTGGCTACCGAGGCGGCCTGCAGGTGGTGAACGAGATCGCGCCACAGGATCGCCGTGCCGAAGTGGTGTCGAGCTTCTTCGTCTGCTGCTTTGTCGGCAACGCCTTGCCTGTCATCGGCATCGGCGTCGTGTCGACCTATGCCAGCCCCGTCGCCGCGAGCCTGACCTTCGCGGCCATGATCATCGTGTTCGCGCTGGTGGCGCTCGCCTTCGGGCTCCGACAGAGGCGCTGAGACCGCCGCGCCAGCACGTGCGCTTCAGCCGTTCGGCGTTTCAGGTGCCATGTTCGCGCGCTGGCGCGGCACGCCGAGCCCGGTGTCGGGCGGTTCGCCGGCAGCCGGCCTGTTCTCGATCATGTGCAAGGTGCGCCAGCCGCCGAAGCGGTAGTAGGCCGCGGCCAGGACCAGCGAGGCGATCGAGCCGGCCGGGAAACTCCACCACAGCGCTTCCTCGCCGATCACGCCGCGCATGTAATAGGCAAAGCCGGTGCGCACGATGAGCACCGAGATCACCAGGATGATCAGCGGCGGCATCACGGCACCCGTGGCGCGCACCGTGGCGAACAGCACGATGGTGATGCCGAACAGGATGAACGACCAGGATGCTACGGTGTTGATGTGGGCGGCGATATCGATCGCGGCGCTGTCACTGCTCAGGAACAGGCCCAGGATCGAGCGGTCGAAGACCCATAGCAGCGCGACGAGGGCGCCGGTCAGGACGAGGTTGAAGCCGACGCCGGAGGCGGCAACGCGGCCGATCCGGTCCCAGCGGCCGGCCCCGACATTCTGCGCCGCCATGGAAGAAACCGCGGCGCCGATGGCGAGCGCCGGCATCTGGATGTACGTCCAGAGCTGCGCTGCGATGCCGTAGGCGGCGGCGACTTGCGAACCATAGGAATTGACGATGCCCATCACCGTCAGTGCCGCCGCCGAGATGACGATCATCTGCAGGCCCATCGGCACGCCCTTGAAGACGACGATGCGCAGCAGCGCCGGATCCGGGCGCAGCAGGGCGAGATTTGTGCCGGCCAGCCGCAACGGATGCTTGCGCGCGTAGAGCACGACGAGGATGGCGATAACACTTACGGTCTGGCCGATCAGCGTCGAGGTGGCGGAACCGGCGATGCCGAGTTCGGGAAACGGGCCGATGCCGCGGATGAGCAGGGGATTGAGCACGATGTCGAGCACGACCGCCAGCGCCATGAAGATGAAGGGCGTGCGGGAATCGCCGGCACCCCGCAGCACGGTCATGACGAAGGACAGGAGGTTCATCATCGGCACGGCGGCGAAGATGATGCGCAGGTAGGAGCGTGCGAGCGGCAAGGCGTCGGCCGGCGTGCCAAGCGCGCCCAGGATGGCGTCGACCCAGATCCAGCCGCAAACCGCGAAGACCACCGAAACGAGGAAGAAGAAAGTGGCGCTGGTGCCGACGATGCGGCGTGCCTCGGGCAGGTCGCGGGCGCCGACCGACTGCGCCACCAAGATGGTGGCCGCCATGCCAATGCCGAACACCGTGCCGAGGATCAGGAACAGGACGAGGTTGGCGTTGGAGGTCGCCGTCAGCGCCGATTCGCCGAGGAAGCGGCCAACCCAGACGGCATTGACCGAGCCGTTCAGCGATTGCAGCACGTTGGAGCCGAGCACCGGCAAGGCGAAGAGCAGCAGCGTGCGTGGGATCGGGCCGCTGGTCAGGTCGCCGGTGCGCCGACGCGCGGGCATTTTTTCGTTCATGGCCGACAAAGCCTATCTCGAGTCCGGTGCGCGATGATTGCAGATTCAACCCGACAGGTCGATGCGGGGGCGCGAACGGTCCACGGTGTTCACGCCATGATCCATCCTGTTCTCAAAGCTTGCGGAATGGGATATTGATCCCAGGCGCGTTGGGCCGCGTTTCTCACCAGGGGGTTCATGTCCGATATTCCGCTTGTTGCTGAGCGCCTGAGCCGGCGCGCGTTTGTTGGCGCGTCCGCTTTGGGCTGCGCTTCCGTCGTTCTCTCGGCGTGCACCACGACCGATGTGGCGCCGCCGGCAGTGGCGCCGGTCCCGCCGTCGGCTGCGCCAAGCGAGCCGGCTGTCGGCGATACCGCAACCATGTATGCGGCGCGCACCGACGAGGGTTATCAACTGCCGGCCATCCCGGTTGCCAAGCTCGATCCGAAGTTCGTGCGCCAGATCGTGGCCGATCCGACCGGAGAGAAGCCTGGCACGATCGTCGTCGATGTTTCCGAGCATTTCCTCTATCTGGTGCGCGACGGCGGAAAGGCCATCCGCTACGGCGTCAGCCTCGGCAAGGCCGGTTTCGGATGGACCGGCAGCGCCGTGGTCCAGGCACACAAGAAGTGGCCGGTGTGGACGCCGCCGCCCGAAATGATCCAGCGCCGGCCGGAACTGGCGAAATACAAGAACGGCATGCCGCCCGGACCGCAGAGCCCGCTGGGCGCCCGCGCGCTCTATCTTTTCCGCGACGGCAAGGACACGATGTACCGGCTGCACGGCACGCCGGAATGGGATTCCATCGGCAAGAACGCATCGTCCGGCTGCGTGCGCTTCATGAATCAGGACATCATCGACCTCTACAGCCGCGTCAACGGCCCCGCCCAGGTCTTCGTGCGGCCCAACCTGTCGGCTGCCGGCAAGATCATGGCCGTGTCAAGCAGGACGGCCGAGCCAATCGATGCGGGCGTGCCGAAGGACGCCGAGTTCTTGAAGTAAGCCTTCACGACCTGCACAGGCGGACGCGCCAGGCGCGCCCGCTTGTGCGGCGATCGTTACTTCTTGCCGAGACCTGGCAGCGTGACCTGATAGACCAGGAACATGGTGTCGACATCGGCGCCGTCATCGGCCTTGTAGGGCGCGCCGACCTGGAAGCCGTCCTGGGCGAGGAAGTCGTTGTCGTTGCCGACGAACAGGAAATAGTCGTCGGGCAGCTTCGGATCGAGGACGCTGGCGACCGACATCGCTTCCCACTTCTCCGAAAGCTCGTTGTGGTCCTTCGCCCCACCATTATGCAGGCCGAAGCGGCCAAGCTCGGCGGCGTCATTGATATCGATGAACGGCGTCAGCTTGGCCGGCGTCACCGAGGGATCGAGCACGCCCTTGGGCGCTACCGGCTTGTCGGCCGCGTCGAAGGCGCTGCCCGCGATGTCGGTCGCGCCGGACACGTCGACGATGTTGATCTGACGGTAGAGCGACGCGTCACCCTTCTTCAGGCCCTGGCCGTTGCCGCTGTCGCGCGCCAGCATCAGGAAGGATGTGTCCGAAAGCGCCACGATCTCGCTCTGCGCGGCGACCTTGGTCTTGCCTTTGGCATCCTTGAACATCGGCAGCGGCACGACGTATTCATGCGCGAGCTTCAGATGGGCGAGGTCGGAGGCATCGTAAACCAACGCCCGGGTGTTCTGGCGCGTCGAGGGTGAATCGCCGCCGTCCTGCCTCGGCGCCGACTGTAGCACGGCGATCAGGAACTTGCCGTCCGGCGTCATCGCCATGCCTTCGAGGCCCTGGTTGTTCTGGCGCCCGGTTTCGGGATCCTTCGGATCAGGGTCGGCGGCACCCGGACCGGGATTGTCGGAGGAGAAGTTCGGCGTTCCCTTGCGCATCGGCACGAGGGCTGCCGGCGGCTGGGTCGCCGACATCAGGCGGCCTTGCGCGGAGAACCTGTAGATGTTGGGGCCGTACTCGTCGGAGATGAACATCGAACCGTCGGGCAGCCGCACGATGGCCTCATTGTCGAGAGCGAGCTTGCCGTTGGTGGCGACGGGCAGCATCGGCATGTCGCCGGCGGCAGGGCGTACATCCGACAGCGGATCGAGGCCGGTGGCATCGGCGCCCTTGTCGTCGGTCAGAAGCATGGTGTCGGCAAGCGTCGCCTTGACGCCCGTCTGCTCCTGGCCGGCGGCGGGAGCCGCACCCGGTGCGACAGGCGTGAACTCGATGCCGATGGTGTTGAGGCGCGGCCGGTAGTCGGTGGTGCCAGCGACATTGTAGCCACGGTCGGGCAGGAGCCAGAGCGATCCCTTGTAGGTGCCGGCATCTTGCGTCCAGCCTGTAGTGTCGATTGCCATGCCGGAGCCCGAGCCGAAGGTCTCGCCGAACTTGTCGCGCTGAGCAGCCGGCATGCGGCCGACGCCGACCAGGCCCTTGTTGATGTAGGCCACGCCGTCGGCAAGCGCCGGTGTCAGGGCGGTGAACAAGGCCAGCGCGACGCCGAGCGAGGCGGTTCGGTGCGGGTGTTTCATGGACAATCCTCTTTGTGACGAGCATGCCGGAGCGGCCGAAGGACAAAAACGGAAAGAGGTGCCGCATCGACGATGCCGCGCGAGCCTCCCCAAAAGCGATCTAAGGCGTGAACATGATGCTTGCGTGACAGTGCGCGATGCCGGTCCGCCAACGTATTGGACACTTATGTCTAGTACATATAGGATGCCGGCTTCGAACTGACCGGAAGGGAAGCCTTGAGGCCGCCGCGCGCTTCGTCACCTCGGGCGGATTTGGCTACACGATCAAGAGCGTCGCGCTGGCGTTGGTGGACGACGATTTCGCCGGGGAGGGGACGCAGCTTTGCGTGCACATTGTCGGCGTCGAACGGCCTGCGCGGGTCATCGCGGGCTCGCCCTATGATCCCCAGGGCAAGGCGATGCGGCAATGAGGAGGGAATTCGCGATGATCGATGACGCGGCACGAGACAGCAGGCGCGAACGCCGGCGCGGACGCACGGGCGAGGCCGGCAGCGAATCAAGCCGCAAGCCCAATTACCGCTCGCTGAAGAATCCATTCCTGCCACAGCCGATCTTTTCCGACGACCAGGTGGCGTCGATCCACGACACGGCGCTGCGCGTGCTGGAAGAACTGGGCATCAAGGTGCTGCTGCCTGAGGCGCGCGAAGTGCTCGCCCGCGCCGGCGCCCTGGTCGATCCCGACACCGACATGGTGCGCATCGGCCGCGACATGGTGGTGGCAGCCCTAGCCTCGGCGCCGCGATCGATCCACGCCAATGCAGGCGCGCGTGCTCGTGATCTGTCGCTCGAACTGGGCTCGATGACGTTCCTGGCGGGCTCCGGCGCGCCCAACATCACCGATCTCGACCGCGGCCGGCGCCCCGGAACGCTGGTCGCCTTCGAGGAGCTCATCAAGCTGGTGCAGCATTTCGATGTCTTGCACATGCTGGGACCGTGCATCGAACCGCAGGATATCGACAATCGTTTTCGCCATTACTCCGTCAATCGGGCGCAGCTGACACTGTCCGACAAGTTCCCATTCGTGTTCGCGCGCGGCACGCCGCAGGTCGATGACAGTTTCGAGATGATCAGGCTGGCCCGCGGGCTGTCCGAGGACGAGTTCCGCTCGGGCGCGCATTGCTACACCGTCATCAACACCAACTCGCCGCGCCAGCTCGATGTTCCCATGGCGCAAGGTATCATCGACTTCGCCAAGGCGGGCCAGGTCCTGATCATCACGCCGTTCTGCCTGGCCGGTGCGATGGCGCCGATTACGGTGGCCGGCGCCTTGACGCTGCAGCATGCCGAAGCGCTGGCCGGGCTGACGCTGGCGCAGATCGTGCGGCCGGGCGCGCCGGTGGTCTACGGTTCCTTCTCCTCCAATGTCGACATGAAATCGGGCGCACCGGCCTTCGGCACGCCGGAGCACGTCAAGGCCACACTGGGTGCAGGCCAATTGGCGCGCTTCACCGGTCTGCCCTGGCGCTCGGGCGGCGGCAGCGCTGCCAACATTTCGGACGCGCAGGCCGCGCACGAGACACAGTTCGCGCTGTGGGGCTCGGTGCTTTCGGGCGCCACCGTCTGCATCCATGCGGCCGGCTGGCTGGAAGGGGGCTTGAGTGTTTCCCTGGAAAAGCTGGTCACCGACATCGAAGCGCTGCAGACGGTCGCGGAACTTTGTACCGCGACGCCCGGCGACGACGACGCAATCGGCTTCGAGGCCATCGCCGAAGTGCAGCCGGGCGGCCATTTCTTCTCGGCCAGCCACACCATGGCACGCTACCGCACCGCCTTCTACGAGCCGCTGGTGGCCGACTGGTCGAATTTCGGCAACTGGACGCAAAGCGGCTCGAAGACCGCGACCGAACGCGCCACCGGCATCTGGAAGCGCATCCTTGCCGATTTCGAGCCGCCGGCCGCGGCCGCCGCAACGTCAGGCGTGCTGGACGCGTTCATCGCGCGGCGGACGGAAGAGGGCGGCGCGGCGCCAGTGTCGTGAGATAGTTCGCGGATCCATCATCCCGAATTGTGGCCGTGGTCCCGGAACCCGCGGCGCGTCCCACGCATTCATGGGTGCGGGCCAACGCCTGGCTCCATCCGCGAGCCGTTGAGGGGAGGACGACATGGGTTTCGACCAGTATCACGAACCGCCGGAAGAACTGTCGCAGGAAGTGCGGACCTTTGCCCGCATGATCACCTCGCTGATCGAGGAGGCGGAAGCGATCAGCTGGTACGAACAGCGCATGTCGGTCGAGAAGAACCCACAGGCCAAGGCGATCATGAAGAACGCGCAGAGCGAGGAGTTCAAGCATTTCGGCATGGACCTCGAATTCCTGCTGCGCCAGAAGACGGATTGGCGCGTGGAATTGAAGGAAATCCTGTTTACGACGGGGGATATCGTGAAGGCCGGGGAGCGGGGCGAGAAGAAGGTGGATTGAGGCGGGACGTCAGTCTTCGAGGCTGGCAGCCTCACACCGGCAGGACAAACCCGTCCAGCACGCGTTTCTGGCCGGCCTTGTCGAAGTCGATGGTCAGCTTGTTGCCCTCGATGGCTGAAATATTGCCGTTGCCGAATTTCTGGTGGAAGACGCGGTCGCCGACGCTGAAGGCGGACGGCGTGTCGGAGACGGATTTGGCGACCAGTTCACCGTCGATGGTGCGGCCCTTGACGCTGGTGCGGCCGGCGCCGTAGCCGGAGTCTGTTTCGCCATAGCCGATGCGTTCGACCTGATGGCCCGAGCGCGTGCCCCAGTTGCGGTCGGTCGCCTCGGTGCGGTTGGCCTGCGCGCGCTGCCAGCCCGGCGTGGAATAGGTGTTGGAGAAGGCGCCGGACTTTTCCCCGCCGCCCGAATTGGCGCCGATATTGTCGAAGCGCGAGGCGCCATACGGGTTCTGTCTTCCTGCCCCTTGGCCGCCGCCACGGCCGGACGCGAACGAGCCGCCGCCATAGGGATTGCCGTAGCCGCCATAGGAATTGCCGGCTTCGGCGACCTCGACATGGGCTTCCGGCAGTTCCTCGAGAAAGCGCGACGGGATGGTCGATTGCCAGAGCCCGTGGATGAGGCGGTTGGAGACGAACCAGATATGCAGGTTCTTCTTGGCCCGCGTCAGCCCGACATAGGCGAGCCGCCGCTCTTCCTCGAGCCCGGAGCGGCCGCCTTCGTCGAGTGCGCGCTGATGGGGAAAGAGGCCTTCCTCCCAGCCGGGCAGGAAGACGGTTTCGAATTCGAGGCCCTTGGCCGAGTGCAGGGTCATGATGGAAACGGCATCGAGCCCGGCATTCTGCTCGGCATCCATGACCAGCGCGACATGTTCGAGGAAGGAGCGAAGCGACTCGTACTCCTCCATGGAACGGATCAGTTCCTTGAGGTTCTCCAGCCGCCCGGGGGCTTCGGCCGAGCGGTCGTTCTTCCACATGTCGGTGTAGCCGCTCTCCTCGAGAATGGTCTCGGCGAGTTCGGTGTGCGGCGTGGTTTCCAGCGCCTTTTGCCAGCGTTCGAAATTGGCCGCGACCTCGCGCAGCGCGGCGCGCGGTTTCGGCTTCAGCTCGTCGCTTTCGGCGAGTGTAGCCGCCGCCTCCAGCATCGGGATGCGCAAGCCGCGCGCCGTGTCGTGGATCTGGCGGATGGTCGCTTCGCCCAAGCCGCGCTTGGGCACATTGACGATGCGCTCGAAGGCGAGGTCGTCGGTGCTGTTGGCGACGACCCGGAAGAAGGCCAGCGCGTCGCGGATTTCCATGCGCTCGTAAAAACGCGGACCGCCGATGACGCGGTAGTTAAGGCCGAGCGTGATGAAGCGGTCCTCGAAGGCGCGCATCTGGAACGAGGCGCGGACCAGGATTGCCATGTCGTTCAAATTATGCTTCTGGCGCTGGTAGGCCTCGATGGTCTCGCCGATGGCGCGGGCTTCCTCCTCCGAATCCCAGGCGGCGTGGACGTTGACCTTGCCGTCCTCGGGATCGTTGCGATCGGTGAACAGCGTCTTGCCGAAACGGCCCTCATTGTAGGCGATGAGGTGGGAGGCGGCGCCCAGTATGTGCGCGGTCGAGCGGTAATTGCGCTCCAGCCGGATGATGGTGGCGCCCGGAAAATCCTTGTCGAAGCGCAGGATGTTGTCGACCTCGGCACCGCGCCAGCCATAGATCGACTGGTCGTCATCGCCGACACAGCAGATGTTTACTTTGTTTTCGCTCACGGGCTGTTCCGCGCCTGCCGGCGCGGGCCCTCCGCGGGGGCCTCGCAACGGCTCGGACGCCCGGTCGGGCTTGCGGCCTTCGGCCGAAGCAGCCGATCCATGGCTATGCTCCAGTGGGTCTTCTTCAGGCGCTGGAGGCCTATAGCGCCCTGCTTCTGTTCTGTCGATGACCGACGAATTGGACGCGGTGGGAGCGCGACCGCCCGGAGAACCACTCCTTGGCGCTTCGGGCCTTTGCGCCAGCAGGCGCAGCCACATGTATTGGGCGGTGTTGGTGTCTTGGTATTCGTCGACGAGGATGTATTTGAACCGCCGGTGATAGTCCTTCAGCACATCGGGATTGGCGCGGAAGATGCGAATCGGGTGGCAGAGCAGGTCGCCGAAATCGCAGGC
The DNA here is from genome assembly GCF_006442215.1 of Mesorhizobium sp. B2-3-11. Classification (NCBI taxonomy): domain Bacteria; kingdom Pseudomonadati; phylum Pseudomonadota; class Alphaproteobacteria; order Hyphomicrobiales; family Phyllobacteriaceae; genus Mesorhizobium; species Mesorhizobium sp. B2-3-11. The sequence continues at coordinate 47,350 of NZ_VFVS01000013.1, forward strand.
GTTCAGTGTCTGCAGCCGCTCCTGATAAGCCTTGTAGAGCTCGCGGCCCTTGCCGTTGGCGAAGCTGCGCGCATCGCCCTCGGCGATGTCGGCCGGGCCCTGGCCCTTGTTCTTCCAGCCGTCGATCATCTGGGCGAATTGTTTCGCGGGCCAGCGCTTGTCGTCCAGGCCCTCGGCCTGGATCAGCTGCTTGATCAAGCGCACGACGTCGTCGGTGTCGAGGATGGTGAAGTCGGACCTCAGGCCGGCAAGCTCGGCATGGCGCCGCAGCAGCTTCACGCCGATCGAGTGGAAGGTGCCGAGCCACGGCATGCCCTCGACATTGCCTTCGCCGATCAGGATGCCGATGCGCTGCTTCATCTCGCGCGCGGCCTTGTTCGTGAAGGTCACGGCCAGGATCTGCGAGGGAAAGGCCCTGCCGGTGGCGAGGATGTGGGCGATGCGGGTGGTCAGCACGCGGGTCTTGCCGGTGCCGGCGCCGGCCAGCACCAGAACCGGCCCTTCGGTGGTCTCCACCGCCAGCCGCTGCTCGGGGTTAAGCCCCCTGAGATAGTCCGGCGCGTTGTTTTGGCCACCGCGGGCAGCCATGGCGCGCGCGGCAATGCCCGACGGGGCCGTGGGCCGCGCATCGGGTTCGTCGAAAAAGGGCATGTCTTCGGAAAAGCCGGACATCGCCCCCGAATGTAGTGATTCGGTAGCGAAAGACCAGAACTGTCTACGTTTTGTTCCGGTAAAGTGCCTGATACGGCCGCTTGAGCGACATGGCGGCCGGCGTTGTGAACAACCTCAGGCGGAAGAAGGTTGCTGCCGCGGGCCCATGACCTATGCTTGACAGGCGCGGCGGTCGGGAGAAAGTTGCGCAGGGGGCGGCACACAATGCCGGGTTGCCCAAGGCCGCCTCATGCGCGCAACAGTCGAAGGAGTATCATCTTGGCTGTCACCATCGCCTCCCTCGTCCTCTTCCTCATAGGCCTGGCACTTGGCGCCGGCGGCATCTGGTTGGCTTCGCTGGGCGGCAGCTGGTACTACATCATTGTCGGTCTCGCCTTCCTGATCACCGCCTGGCTGCTCTACCGGCGCCGTTCCACGGCGCTCTGGCTCTATGCGGCGATCGTGATCGGCACCCTGGCCTGGGCGGTCTGGGAAACCGGCTTCGACTGGTGGGAGCTCGGCCCGCGCGGCGGCATCATCGTGCTGGTGGCGCTGTGGCTGCTGACGCCGTGGGCGCGGCGGGGCCTTGCCGGTCCGGACGGTCGCGCGCCTCTGATCCTTGCCGTGCTGGCATCGCTGGCGGTGGCCGGCTATTCGATGACCACGGACCCGAAGGACATCGGCGGCGCGCTCGACACCGACAAGGTGATCCCCAACGCCAATCTCGGCGGCGATGTGCCCGCGGGCGAATGGCACTATTATGGGCGCACGCAGTTCGGCCAGCGCTATTCGCCGCTCGACCAGATCACGCCGGACAATGTCGCCAATCTGCAGCCGGCCTGGACCTACCGCACCGGTGACGTGAAGGGCCCGGACGATGTCGGCGAGACCACCTACCAGGTGACACCGCTTAAAATTGGCGACACGCTCTATATCTGCACGCCGCACAACTTCGCCATCGCCGTCGATGCGGCGACCGGCAAGGAGAAGTGGCGCTACGATCCCAAGGTCAAGCTCGACAAGGACCGCCAGCACCAGACCTGCCGTGGCGTTTCCTATTATGCCGATGCCGCGGGCGCCGCCGGTCAGCCCTGCGCTGCGCGCGTCTACCTGCCGACCTCGGATGCCCGGCTGATCGCGCTCGACGCCGCCAACGGGCAGGTTTGCCCGGCCTTCGCCGAGGGCGGCACGCTCAATTTGTTGGCCAACATGCCGTATCCGAAGTCGGGCTATTACTACTCGACTTCGGCGCCGCTGATCGCGGGCGGCAAGATCATCGTCGGCGGCGCGGTCAACGACAATTATTCGACGCAGGAGCCGTCCGGCGTCATCCGCGCCTACGATGCGAGCACCGGAAAGCTGCTGTGGAACTGGGATTCCGGCAATCCGGACCAGACGACGCCGCTGCCGGCCGACCAGACCTACACCGCCAACTCGCCCAACATGTGGTCGACGCCGAGCGCCGACGAGAAACTCGGCCTGCTCTACGTACCGCTCGGCAACCAGACGCCGGACCAGCTCGGCATGGGCCGCAGCGCCAATGTCGAGAAATTCTCCTCCTCGATCACCGCGCTCGACCTCAACACCGGACAGTTGAAATGGGTGCGCCAGACCGTGCACCATGACCTCTGGGACATGGACGTGCCGGCGCAGCCGAGCCTGATCGACATCACCAAGGCTGACGGCTCCGTCGTGCCCGCCCTCGTCGGGCCGACCAAGCAGGGCGACCTCTATGTGCTCGACCGGCGCACCGGCGAGCCGGTCATCCCCGTCAAGGACGTGCCAGCGCCGGGCGGCGCCATCGGAGGAGATCACACATCGCCGACGCAGCCGGCATCCGACCTTTCCTTCAGCCCGCCGCCGCTGACCGAGGCCGATATGTGGGGCATCACCATGTTCGACCAACTGGCCTGCCGGATCGCGCTCCATAAATTGCGCTATGAAGGCCGCTACACGCCGCCCTCGCTGCAGGGATCGCTGGTCTACCCCGGCAATTTCGGCACTTTCAACTGGGGCGGCGTGGCGGTCGATCCGGTGCGGCAGGTGATGTTCGGCATGCCGACTTATCTCGCCTTCACGTCCAGGCTGATCCCCCGCGCCGACGTGCCGCCGCCGGGCGATACCAAGGGCAGCGAGCAGGGGCTGAACCGCAATGACGGCGCGCCCTATGCGGTGGTGATGGGACCGTTCCTATCGCCGCTCGGCATTCCGTGCCAGGCGCCGCCCTGGGGCTATGTCGCTGGCGTCGATCTTCGGACCGGTACCATTGCCTACAAGCACCGCAACGGCACCGTCTACGACATGACGCCACTGCCGTTGCCGCTGAAGGTCGGGGTGCCCGGCATTGGCGGACCGATGATCACGGCCGGCGGTGTTGCCTTCCTGGGTGCCGCCGTCGACGACTATCTGCGCGCCTACGACCTGACATCGGGCAAGCAGCTCTGGCGGGCGCGGCTGCCGGCCGGGGGGCAATCGACGCCGATGACCTATACGGTCGCCGACGGGCGGCAGTTCGTGGTCATCGTCGCCGGCGGCCACGGCTCGGTCGGCACCAAGTCGGGCGATTATGTGATGGCCTACGCGCTGCCGAAATAGGCGGTGCCGGGTTCGGCGATTCGACGATCAGCCGAGCCCCAGATGGGCCTTCAGGCTGGGCACCGAACCGAGCACCTGGTTGGTCAAATCGGGGCCGGCGGCGGCCTCGGCCTGCTGCACCAGCGTCTCGCCGGCCTTCTGGATCTGCGCCATGTCGAGGCCGGATGCCTTGAGCGCGGCGAGGCCGTTGACCAGTGCGCCGGCTTTCTCGCCGAGAACGCCGCCAAGCGCGCCTTGCAGCGACGACAGGAAGCCGCCGCCGCCGGCCGGCGCGGCGGCCATGACGTCATATTGGTGCGCAAGGTCGTCGGCGCCGGGAATCTTGGCGAAAAACGAAGACGCACTGGTGCCTTCGGCTTCGTGCTCCAGCACCGAGAGGATGGTGCCGACGACCTTTTCGGTCGTAGCCTGGTCAAGCCCGGCCTTCTGCGAGACGGTGTTCACGATGTCCTGGACGTTCATGACTTCACCTCAACTTGGGTTTCGTGTTTGTGCGCTGACGCCGGCGGCTGCGAACCTTGACCATGGACTTGCGGCTCGCCGCAACAACAGCCGCGCGCATCGCCAGAACGGCCGCCACTGCTGCCACGAAGGCGGTTGCCAGGATCGGCGAGGTCATGGTCATCGGTACTGTTCCTTTCAGATCGGGCCTATAGGACCGTGGCCGCCAAAGGCGGCCGGCAAGCCAGTTTCCCCCACTATTGTGGCGGCGCCATCAAGATTTGTCACCGATGACAAAAACGTGATGATCTTCCAGCCGACCGACTGGCGGCCGGCAGGACAGCGAGATGTCACGGTCCGGTGACTGGACGATGAGAGGCTCGCCCCTATCTTGCGACCGGCAAGGACACCGAAGCCGAGAGAGCGAGGAAGCTGATGGCCAACGTCACCACCAAACCCGTCATCACCCAGGCGATGATCGATGCTTATGACGAATACACGCATCTGACGCTGGATCGCCGCCGCTTCATGGAGCAGTTGACCAGGCTTGCCGGATCAAGTGCTGCGGCCGCCGCGATCGTGCCGATGCTGGCGGCGAACTCCGCCCAGGCGGCGATCGTGGCCGAAAACGATCCCCGCGTGAAGGGCGAGGACATCACCTATCCCGTCAGCGGCGGCGAGATGAAAGGCTATCTGGTCAAACCGGCAAACCAGACCGGCAAGCTCGGCACCGTCATCGTCATCCATGAAAACAGGGGGCTCAACCCGCATATCCGCGACGTCGCCCGGCGCGTGGCGCTGGAGGGCTTCTTGGCGCTCGCGCCCGATTTCCTGTCGCCGCTCGGCGGCACGCCCACTGATGAGGACAAGGCGCGCGACATGTTCGGGAAACTCGATGCGACGCAGACCGTTGCCAACGGCGTGGCGACGGTCGCCTTCCTCAAGACCGACAAGGACGGCAATGGCAAAGTCGGCGCCATCGGCTTCTGCTGGGGCGGCGGCACGGCCAACATGCTGGCCGTCAACGCGCCCGATCTCTCCGCCAGCGTCGCCTATTACGGCATGCAGCCCAAGGCCGCCGACGCGTCGAAGATCAAGGCTGCGCTGCTGCTGCATTATGCGGGCTTGGACGAGCGCACCAACGCCGGCATCGATGCTTTCAAGAAGGAACTCGACGCCGCGCATGTCGAATACAAGGTCTATGTTTATGAAGGCGCCAACCATGCCTTCAACAACGACACCTCGGCGGCGCGCTACGACAAGAAGGCGGCCGACCTCGCCTGGGGCAGGACGATCGCCTTCCTCAAGCAGAAGCTGGCCTAAGTGCGATCGGCTTCGCGATCAGCCGCCGGTTTGTGGAAGGCAACGCCGGCCACGACCAGCGCGACGCCGAGGCAATCTCTGATGCTTGGAATCTGGCGCAGCACGACGATGCCGATCAGCGTCGCGGTGACCGGCAGCAGGGACAGCATCAGCGCGAAACTCGCGCGCGGCAACCGCGCCATGGCGAGTTGATCGCAGATATACGGAATGACCGAAGAACAGATGCCGACGCCGATGGCGGCGATGAGCAGCGGCGGCGAGAAAAAGGCGGGCAGCGCGTCGGTGACACCGATCGGAAGCACGACGACAAAGGCGACCGCCATGGCAGCACCAAGGCCGGCGATGCCGTCGCCGGCGCCCGCGCGGGCGACACGGTGGCCAAGCACGATGTAGCCGACAAAGAGCGCCCCGTTGAGGAAAGCCCAGAACAGCCCGACCGGGTCGCTTGACCATTTGACGTCAATCAACAGCAAGGTGCCGGTGACGGCGATGGCAAGAGCGGCCAGATTGCGGGCGCTCCTTAGGCCGACCAGCGCAATGCCGATGGTGCCGACGAACTCGATCGCCGCCACCAGCGAGATCGGCAGGCGGTCAAGCGCCAGGTAGAACGAGCAGTTCATCACCGCCAGGCAAGCGCCGAAGGCAATGAGCAGGAGCCGCGTCCGAGGGCCGGCCCGGGCGAAGGTTCGCCAAGGGCGGGTCAGCGGCGCGAAGATCAGCGCCGCGGTGGCGATACGCAGCCACGCCATGCCGAGCACGCCGACATGCGGGAAAAGCAGCACGGCGAAGGCCGGTCCGAGATAGTGGAAGACCGCGCTGACCGCGAACCAGACATGCGGCGGCAGTCTTGTCGCCAGCCCGGTGAGTGCGGGGCCGGCAAGGGCCGGGCGGACAGCAGTAGGGCTGCCTGCGGTAAAACCGGAATGCGGTGCTTGCCTCGGGTCGTCCATGAGACCAGTATCGTAGCCGATCGTCCCGACTTATATGGATGATGATCCGCTTGTCCGATCATTTCTTACCCGGAAGCAAGGAGTTTTCCATGAAACGCCTTCGAAGCGAAAACATCAACCTCGATGCGGCCGACATGAAGATCCTGCGCCTGCTGGAAAAGGATGCGCGCGCCAGCACGGCGGAAGTGGCGCGCTCGGTCGGCCTGTCGGCGCCGAGTGTGGCCGAGCGCATCAAGCGGCTGCAGGAAAACGGCGTGATCGAGGCCTATTGCGTCAAGATCAATCCCGCGGCGCTTGGCCTGAAACTATCGGCATGGCTGCGCATCCGGCCGGTGCCTGGGCAATTGGCCGTCGTGGCCGAGATCATCCGAGACCTGCCGGAAATCGCGCAATGCGACCGGGTGACCGGCGAAGACTGTTTCATCGCGCTGGCGCATGTCGGCTCGGTCGCCGAACTCGAACGGGTGATCGACCGCATCATCCCCCATGCGATGACCAATACGGCGATCATCCAGTCATCGCCGGTGATCGCGCGCTCACCGCTGGCGGCGATCAGGCGGCAGCCGTGAAGCTGGGGATTTGATCCCTCCGCCTCGCTATGCATGGCCGCGCTTCAGGCGGGCGCGCTTCAGGATGCTGCGCCAGCGGATCATGTCGAATGGAATCGGTTCGTTGTTGTTGGCGATGTGAAAGATCTCGTTGTCGACATTCTTGAGCGAACGCCAGAAATCGTAGTCTGATATGCGCGGATCGGCGGCCAGCCTGTCCACCTCGACCTTGATGTCCGTTTTCATGCACGTTCCTCGAACCGGCTTCGCCCCGCCGCCCGCTAAAACAACCCTTGTGCGGACGTTTTCGACCGCTCCGCTGAGTCGTTCAACGGCTCAATTGGCTTGTTCCCGTTAAAACCTCGGTAAGGTTAACGTCGGTGCGAACCCGCTTCAAGCGCGGGTGCCGGCGGTTATCCGATGTTCTGCGATTTTGAGTTTCGGGTGTGGCTTTGAAGCCAGCCCGGTCTCCCGCTAATGGGGCGAGATGGATGCCGGCTCCGCCCACCTGCGCTTGATTCCAATCGAGCGGCCGGCGCGTTCGGGCATAGGCAGCACCGAATGGGCGGCGCGCATGGCTTGGATCCTCGCCAGCACATCGGCCGGGAAGGGCGCCACCTTCGGCCCCGACATATCGACATGCAGCGACAAGGTCTCGGACGTGGCGGCGAGCCAGCCGTCGACATGGCGGATTTCCTGGTAGGCCCGCAGCCGCTTCTCGTCATGCTCGATGAGCTGGAAGGAGACCGTGACCTTGTGATCCAGGTGCAGTTCCTGCACGTAGCAGACATGGACTTCGGCGGTGTAGATGGTGAGCCGCCGCTCTTTCACATAGTCCAGCCCCATGCCCATCGCCTCGAAGGCCTCGTCCGAGCAGCGGTCGAACAGCACGTTGTAGTAGGCCATGTTGAGATGGCCGTTATAGTCGATCCAGTCCTTCTCGATGTCCATGGGCCTGGAGACGAAGGGGGCGGGGATGGACATTGAAACTTCCTTGTTCTGGTGCTGGACAGAGCGTGGTCGCGGAGACTACGCATCCATAATCGCATAACAAGCATGCATGCTGGTCCATTCGCGGAGGATTTCATGGCTCTGAGCGACCTCAATCCGGTCGAACGCAACGAGGAAGGCATCGCGGCGGTGCTCGGCATCCTCAAGCAGCGGCTGGGCGAGCGCTTCCAGACCGGCCAGGCCATCCGCTCGCAGCACGCGCATACGACGACTTACATTCCGACGCAGGCGCCCGACGGCGTGGCTTTCCCCGAGACCACGGCCGAGGTGCAGGAGATCGTGCGCGCCTGCGCCGCGCATCGCGTGCCGGTGATCGCGTTTGGCGTCGGCTCGTCGCTCGAAGGCCACACCAATGCGCCGGGTGGCGGTATCTCGGTCGATACGTCGCGGATGAACCGCATTCTTTCGGTCAATCCACAGGATCTCGACTGCACGGTCGAGCCCGGCGTGACGCGCGAGGACCTGAACCGGCATTTGCGCGATACCGGGCTGTTCTTTCCGATCGATCCGGGCGCCAATGCCTCGCTCGGCGGCATGGCGGCGACGCGGGCGTCCGGCACCAATGCGGTGCGCTACGGGACGATGCGCGAGAACGTGCTGTCGCTGACCGCCGTCATGGCTGACGGCGAGACGGTGACGACCGGCAAACGGGCGAAGAAGAGTTCTGCGGGCTATGATCTGACCCGGCTGCTGGTCGGCTCGGAAGGCACGCTCGGCATCATCACCGCGCTAACCTTGAAGCTGCAGGGTATTCCGCAGGCGATCTCGGGCGGCGTCTGTCCGTTTCCGAGCGTCGAGGCGGCCTGCAACGCCGTCATCGCGACGATTCAGATGGGCATTCCGGTGGCGCGCATCGAACTGGTCAATGCACTGCAGATGCGGGCGATGAAGACTTATTCCAAGCTCGATTATCCCGAGAGCCCATGCCTGTTCGTGGAATTCCATGGCAGCGATGCCGGTGTCGCCGAGCAGGCCGAGACCTTCGGCATGATCGCGGAAGAGAATGGCGGCGGGCCGTTTCTGTGGACCAGCGTCGCCGAGGAGCGGACAAAATTGTGGAAGGCGAGGCACGACGCCTACTGGGCGTCGCTGACCTTGCGGCCGGGCGCCAAGGGGCTTTCGACCGATGTCTGTGTGCCGATATCGCGCTTTGCCGAATGCGTCATGGAAACCGAAGCTGATATCGCCGAGATGGGGCTGATCGCGCCGATCGTCGGCCATGCCGGCGACGGCAATTTCCACGTGCTGGTGCTGATGGATGTGAACGATCCCAAGGAAATCGCGCTGTCGGAAAAATTCGTCGCGCGGCTCAACATGCGGGCGATCGCCATGGAGGGCACCTGCACCGGCGAGCACGGCATCGGCCAGGGCAAGATCGGCTTCCTGCGCCATGAACTCGGCCACGGCGTCGACGTCATGCGCACCATCAAGCAGGCGCTCGATCCGCAAAATATCATGAATCCGGGCAAGATCCTGCCTGACGCGGGCTAGGGCGTCGTGAAGAGCGCGTCTTGACCGCGCGGCCATTCGGGTCGAGGCTCCCGCAGTGGCAAGCCTGGAAAGACAGGCGTGCCGGCTGAGGAGGACTGTCATGGCCATTTCACGCAAGGAAGAAGCGCGAGCGCTGAGCGCCGACGAACACGAGATGGTGGAGAAATCGCACCATCCGGTGGTGCAGGAACTTTCCGATAACGACCTTTCCGGCCTGGTCAAGCTGTTGCGGGAACGGCGTGACAAGGCGCAGGCCGAAGCGCATCGCAGGCGGCGCGAGATACGCGGCAAGGGCGCGCCGAAAGGCGCGGCACCCTCAAAGGCCGATGGCGGTTCACAAGTGAAGCTCGCGGTGCTGGCCATGGCGATGCGGCGGCTGAACGGCGAGGCCGAACGGCGCCGCCAACTGGCGGCCCGCATTTCGCTGGTTGACAATGCACGCAAGGCGCTGGCCTTGAAGCAGAAAGCCCCGGACGGTCCCACGCACAATTCGCGAACGGCGCACAAGGGCATGCGGGCCGTCGCCAACCAGAAGGTTCCAAGTCTTGTTCGACCGGCGGAACTTGGCCGCCAGCGCAAAGCGGCCAAGGTGGCGCAGGCGAAACGCGACGCACGCTGAGGGACCGCGGATAGAGGCCACCAGCCGCTGCTCTACCGTGCAGTGGAGTAGCTTGTCTTACTTAGCCTGCACAAGCGTCTGCAGCATGGGACGGGTCGGGGCGAAGAAGGTCGTGCCGGTGTGCGGCGTCGAGACATCGAGCAGCCGGTCGTAGGCGCCCGGCGGGTCGCCGACATACATGCGCTGCAGCATTTTCTCGGTGACCCAAAGATATCTGCTGTAGCCGATGAAGTAGGTGCCGAACTCGTTCTGCCCGGGCCTGCCGAACGGCATGTTGTCGCGCAGTATGTCGTACTCGTTGCCGTCGGCATCCTCGATGGTGGCCAGCGACTTGTGCGATTTGCGGGGCGCGTCGTCATCATCGATTTCGATGTTGTCGATCTTGGTGCGGCCGATGATCGCCTCCTGCTCGGGAGTCGGAATGCGCGCCCAGGCCTGCATATCGTGGAGATATTTCTGGACCACGACATAGCTGCCGCCGGCGAAGTCGGCATCCTCGTCACCGACCAGCGCCGAGGCTGGCAGATCGAGGCCGGCCGGGTTTGCAGTGCCGTCGACAAAACCGAGCAGGTCGCGGGCATCGAAATAACGAAAGCCCGCCACTTCGTCGACGACGGTCACGCCGGGACCAAGCCTGTCGAGCAGGATGCGTTCGAATTCGAAGCACATGTCGGGCCGCTCGGCGCGGATGTGGAAGAGCAGGTCGCCCGACGTCGTTGGCGCCGAATGGACCGCGCCCTTGATCGGCGCGAACGGCTTCAGCTCCAGCGGTCGCCGGCCGGGGCTGAGCCGGTTCCAGAGATCGCTGCCGATGCCGGCGATACACGACAGGCGCCCGCCAAGATCGCGGAATCCGACAGTCTTGACCAGGTCGTCGAGCTCGCCGAGCACGGAGCAAACCCTGGCCAAGGCCGGCTGTTCGCCGGCGACGGTGACGACAAGGAAAATCGCCGACTGCGATAGCGGGGCATCGACACTCTGTGCATCGATCGGCACGCGATCCCAGTTCTTGCCCGACATCCGAGAATCTCCGCTTTTCCTAGAATTTGTTTCAGATCGTCCGACGTGACGCAACACAGGATGAATTGCCTCTTTATCGACACGCGGATGCGGGTAGAGTGCGGCAGAATTTCAATCAACCTGTTCGGAGCGGATGCTCGCACGCCTGTTCGTGATCTTCGGTGGCCTGTTCGTGCTGGTGCTGCTTGCGGCGCTGGTGGTGCCGTATTTCGTCGACTGGACCGGCTACCGCGCCGAGTTCGAGCGCGAGGCAAGCGCCATCCTCGGCCGCAAGGTAACCGTGCAGGGCGATGCCACGGCAAGGCTGTTGCCGTTCCCCTCGGTGACCTTTTCCAACGTCGCCGTCGCCGGTGGCCCCGACGGCCAGCCGGCCATGACCGTCGAGACGTTTTCGATGGATGCCGAACTGGCGCCCTTCCTGCGCGGCGAGGTGCTGATCTTCGACATGCGGCTGGTGCGGCCGAAGGCGACCATAGACATCGCGGCCAATGGTACCGTCGACTGGGCGATGCGCCCGTCCTCGCCCTTCGACCCCGGCCAGATTTCGATCGAGAAGCTGACGGTGACGGAAGGGCAGGTCGAACTGCGCCATGCCGCAGGCGGCCGCAGCCACATCTTTTCCGAGATCAATTCGACCATTTCGGCCAAGTCGCTGGCCGGTCCGTGGCGCATGGACGGCACGTTGCGGCTGGACGGGTTGCGGACCACGGTCGCGGCGTCGACCGGCAAGGCCGAACCCTCCGGGCAGATGCGGTTACGGGTGAGGGCGGACCCCGAAGCCTATCCGCTGGTCATCGAGACCGACGGCAATGCCGGAATCGTCAATGGTGCCGCCGTCTATTCCGGCCAGTTCAAGATTTCGGGTGCCGACAAGGATGATGCCGGCAAGAATTCAGCCGAGCTGCGCGGCACGGATGGCGAGACGGTCAAGGTCAGCGCCGGCAAGCCCGATCCGGGTTTCCGGCTGAACGGCAAGTTCTCGCTCGACCACCAGAAGCTTGGTGTCGATGAATTCCGTTTCGAAACCGGTCCGCTCGACAATCCCTACACCGCCGACGGCAAGGCTTCGGTCGATCTCGGCCAGAAACCGAGCTTCGCCATCGAAGCCAACGGCGCACAGGTGCAATTCGACGAGGCGGTGGGTGCGCCGGCGGGTGCGGGCCTGACGCTGGACCAGCGTATCGCCGGGCTCGAGCAGGCGTTGCTCGATGTGCCGAAGCCGACTATTCCCGGCACGGTCGAGATCAAGCTGCCGGCGGTGGTGGCCGGCGACACCACGGTGCGCGACGTTCATCTTTCCGCCGAGCCGGTCGGTGACGGCTGGTCGGTGAAATCGCTGGCCGCGACCTTGCCGGGCCGCACCAAGCTGGAAGCCGATGGCAAGGTCATGCTCAACGTGCAGGGCCATTTCGGCTTCACCGGCTCGTTGCTGCTGGCCGTGGCGCAACCTTCGGGTTTCGCAGCCTGGCTGTCGAAGGATGTCGACGAAGCGATCCGCCGTCTGCCTGCCGCCGGGTTCAAAGCCAAGGTCGATCTCTCGGAAAACCATCAATCCTTCAGCGATCTCGAATTGATCCTGGGCAAGGCGAAGTTTTCCGGCCGCATCGATTCCAGCCAGCCTGACGACGCAAAGCCCTCGGTGCTGATGCGGCTCGAGGGCGGTGACCTCGATGTCGATGGGCTGGCGGCCTTCGCCTCGATCTTCGTCAGCGACAAGGGCGCCAACCGTTTTGCCAGCAGCGACCTCGATTTCCAGATCAAGGCCGGCCCGGTCAGCGCCGGCGGCTTGACCGCCGACACGGTCGATACCGCTCTCAGGCTGCGGGACGGACTGCTCGAAATCGACAGGCTTTCGGTCGGCGGACTGGCCGGTTCCTCGATCAGCGCCACGGGCCGGATCAAGGATTTTCCGGCGGGCCCGACCGGCAAGCTCGACGCCTCGGTGGTCGCGGTCGACCTGAAGCCGCTGATCGACGTCGCCGCGCAGCATTATCCTGACAATGCCGTGCTGAAGGGGCTCGCGGGCCGCGCCGCCGCTTATCCCGACCTGTTCCAGGATGCGCGCATCGACCTCGTGGCCAGTGCCGCCGACAATGGCGACGGCACCACGGGCCTGGCGGTCAGCGGGCAGGGCAAGGCCGGCGGCTCGGCGTTTTCGGCGTCGCTGTCGGGAAGGGGCTCGGTGGACAAGCTTGCCGACGCGCCGGTGACCCTGACTTTCAATGCCAGGAACCCGGACGCAACCGCCTTGCTGGCGCTCTATGGCCTGCCGGCGCTGCCGCTCGGCATGCTGGGTGAAGCAAGCACCGATATCCAGGCCAAGGGCACGTTTGGCGGCGGCCTGGCGACGAGCTTCAGCCTTGCCGGCAACGACTTCAAGGCCGGCTTCGAGGGTACGGTCGCGGACACGCCGCAAGGTCCGACGGCCAAGGGCAAGGTCAATCTCGACGCCTCCGACATCGAACCTTGGCTGATGACGACGGGCATTGGCCTGCCCGGCATGGGCGCCGGCATGTCGACATCGCTGGCCGCGCAGGCCGATTACGGCAATGGCCTGCTGGTGCTCTCCGGGCTCAGCGGCGCCATCAACGAGGCGGCTGTGTCCGGCGACATCAACCTCGATGTCAAGCAGGGGGTCGACGGCAAGGATGGCGTGCCGCATCTGGCCGGTGCGCTGGCGCTCGACGAACTCGACCTCGATCCGATGGCGGTGGCACTGTTTGGCGATTCCGCTTTTCTCGCGGACAAGAACGGAGCCGGCAAGAGCGACAAGGCCGGCGCATGGCCGTCGGCGCCGTTCAGCCAGAAGTCCAGCCTGCCGTTCACCGCCGATCTCGACCTGACCACGGCTTCGCTGGCCGCCGGCCCGTTGGCCACCGCCTATGACGCGGCCTTCTCGCTCAAGCTCGACCCGGAAGGCATTCGGGTCGCCGACCTCAAAGCCAAATTCCTCGGCGGCGCGCTCTCCGGCCTGTTCGAGTTGAAGAACAATGAGGGCACCGGGCTTTTCACCGGACAGATGAAACTGGCGGGTGCCGACCTGGCTGATGTGTTGCCGAATGCGGGCATCGGCGGCAGTGGCGATTTTTCGACGACGCTGTCGACCAGCGGCAAGTCGGTCGACGCGATGATCGCCGCTCTGTCGGGATCCGGCACGGCGACGCTGAAGGGCTTGCAGATCGCCGGCGTCAATCCTGACGCGTTCGGCGCATTCCTCGCCAAGGCGGATGCGATCGGCCGCGATATCGACGCGGCCAAGACCGCTGGCTTCGTGCCTGACATCGCAGCCGACGGCAGCTTCGCCGCAAAGGACGCCGAGGTCGCCTTCACGATTGCCGGCGGCATGCTGCGAGCGCCGCCGATCAGCCTTGAAAATCCGGCGGCGACCTTGTCGGCCGACATCACGGCCGACCTTAACGCCAGCACGGTTTCGGCCAAGGGCGCGGTCACCTATCGGCCCGGCGACGAAGCGCTGGTCGGCTCCGAGCCGGTCGTGAATTTCACCGCCGAGGGGCCGTTCGGTGCCGTGAAACGGCAGTTCGACAGCGAGCCGCTGGCGCAGTTCCTGACCCAGCGCGCGCTGGAAAAAGAACAGCAACGCGTCGAGGCGATGCAGGCCGCGCTGCTTGAGAAACAGCGGCTGCGGCGCGAGGTGCGCTACTACGCGGCACTTCAGGATGCCCGCGACAAGGCCGCGGAAGAATTGCGCCAGCAGGAGGAAGCGGCGCGCCTGAAAGCAGAAGCCGACGCCAAGGCGAAAGCGGAAGCCGACGCTCAGGCCCAGGCTGAAGCGGATGCCAAGGCGAAGGCCGACGCGGAAGCGAAAGCCAAGGCGGATGCAGACGCGAAAGCCAAGGCCGATGCCGATGCGAAGGCGGCGGCGGAACAGCAGGCAGCGGACGAGGCGGCCAAGGCGCAGGCCGAGCAGGAGCGCCAGAAGGCGGAGGAGGCGATGCGCATTGCCTCTCAGGAAAAAGCCAGGCTCGAAGCCGAGCGCAAGGCGGCGGAACAGGCGCCCAAGGCCGAGCGGGTGCCCGCCAACGACAATCCGCCTCCGGCCAAGCCGAAAGCCAATCCGTTCACTGTCGACAATCTGCTGAAGTCGCTGCAGTAGGCGGTAGGACTGGGCTTTCCGGTTGCTCGCCGTCTCGCAATCGTCTCAAAGAAGAAACGTTTCGGCGCCGTCAGCGACGTATCTGGCGTGGCGGAAGTCGCGGATGGTGGCAAGCTTGTCGCCCTGCCAACCCAGCAGGATGAAGTATGTCGGCGCTGCCGCAGGGTCGTTGGGATCACGCACGAGGATTGCCGGACGGTCTTCGACGAAACCAGGCGCGAAATGCCAATCCTGCACCCGGGAATAATTGCCGAAATAGGTGGCCACCTCCTTGCGGCCGTTCAGCCTTGCCCTGGCCACAAGTTCCAGCCGCACTTCATCGGCCAGCATGTCCCGCACGGCGTCGAAATCACGGGCGTTGAAGCGATCGACATAGGCGTCGAGCAACAGGCGCTCCGATGCACTCAGCCTGGGAACAGGACGATCGTCCTGTTCATTGGCGAACTGGCGCAACCGGCCTCGGCCACGGTGCAGCGCGGCCTTGATCGCGGGGATGCTGGTGTCGAGCATGGTGCTGATCTCCTGCAGCGAATAGCCCAGGACGTCCATCATGATGACGCTGCTTCGTTGCGCGACGGGAAGGCGCATGAAACTGTGCAATCCGGCTGCCGCGGCCTGCCGGTCGGCGATGGAATTTGCCGGGTCGGCGATCATGTCCGGCTCCTCGTCGGAGAAGGCCCTCTCGCGGGCGCGGCGGCGCAGGAAATCGAGCGCCGCATTGTGGGCAATGCGGAACAGCCAGCCTTCGGGATTGGCGATCGGGCCGGCGTTGGGCAAGGCCTCGAATGCCTTGGCCAGCGCCTCCTGCAAGACGTCCTCGCCATCGACGACCGAGCCTGTCATGCGGGCGCAATAGCGGTGCAGCTTGGGGCGCAATTCGCCGAACAAGCGGTCGAAAGGCTCGCGGACTTCGCCTTGGCTGTTCATGCACCGCCCGTTCTTGACGTGGTTTATTCAGCTACTCGTCCAGCATCCGATAATGGCCCACCACTGTCATCACGTCACGGTGCGGCGGGTCGATGCAGCGATCCCTGATGCCATTTTGGAAGGCCTCGAAAGCGGCAAGCCCGGGGATGACATCGGCATGCTCGTCGGTTTCGATCTCGACGAGATGGACGAAAGTGCCGTCGCCGGAGCGCCAGGTCATGTAGCGAACGCCTTCCGGCGATTTGCCGCGCAGTTCCTCGAACACGGCCTTGACCAGGCGCTCGTTCTCGTCGGCCCGGTCCGGCTTCGTCTTATAGCGTATCAAATGGTGTTTCATCGCATCGGTTCCTCGGCTCTCACCTGTCCAGGACGCAGCGGCCAGGCCAAAGGATTCGGATTCGAAAAAAATAATTCGGTATCGGCCCGCGCGGACGCCGGGCGTCAGTCTTGGCCCCCATCGAGCAGGCGCCGCAGCATGGGTTCTATGCGCGAGAGCTCGTCGAGATGCGCGGCAGACAACTCGGCCAGGCAATCGTCGGCGCGCTCGGTCAGCCGCAGCAGTACGCGGCGATGATCGTCCTTGTCCTGATCTCGTGCGACCAGTCCTGCCTCGCCGAGACGGTTGACCAGTTCGACGGCGCTGTGGTGGCGGATGCGCAGGCGTTCCGCCAGGTCGCCCACCGTCACCGGCCCGCCGCCCGGATAGCCCTTGATCGCCAGCAGCGCCTGGTGCTGGCGCGGGGTCAGGCCGGCATCCTCGGCCTGCACCTGGCTGAATTCGAGGAAGCGGCGGATCAGGTAGCGGAATTCGGACAGCCGCTCGTAGTCGGATTGCCTGATGGCGGGGCGTCGTGTCTTGGGTGGCTGCGTCATATAGGAGATGTCTTCGTTTTCCGGAGAAAGCTCAAACGAAATTTCGGGCGGAATGAGCTTGAACAGATATATCGTGTTACGATACATAGCCGACCGACAACCGGCTGGCCACTTCGACCGTGCCGCAGAACCAGATACGGCCGCCGCCGGGAAGCAACGCAACCATGAAGACCCACAACTCCAATCCCGGTCATCTCAGGGATTTCACCACGGATGCCCGAGTGCTGCTCGTCGCCGCGATAGCGGTGGTGGTGGCGACCGCCGGGCTGTTTGCCGGCATCGTGCTGCTGAAGCTGATCCGGCTGGCCACCAACATCGCCTATTTCGGCCAGTTCTCGCTTGCCGAGCTGAAGCTGCAGGATACGCCGCTCGGGCTTGCCGCCGTCATCGTTCCGGTCATCGGCGCGCTGATCATCGGCCTGATGGCGCGCTATGGCAGCGAGAAGATCCGCGGTCACGGCATTCCCGAGGCGATCGAGGCGATCCTGCTCGGGCGCTCCAGACTGGACGCGAAGGTGGCAATCCTGAAGCCGCTGTCGTCGGCGATCTCGATCGGCTCCGGCGGGCCGTTCGGCGCCGAGGGGCCGATCATCATGACCGGCGGCGCCATCGGCTCGCTGATCGCGCAGATGCTGCCGGTCTCAGACACCGAGCGCAAGACGCTGCTGGTCGCGGGAGCGGCGGCCGGCATGACCACCGTGTTCGGCACGCCGATCGCGGCCATCATGCTGGCGGTGGAACTGCTTTTGTTCGAATGGACGCCGCGCAGCTTCATTCCCGTGGCGGTGGCGGCCATCGTGGCGGAGGTGGAGCGCACGATGCTGCATATGCCGGGGCCGATCTTTCCGTTCCAGGGCAGCATGGCGGTTTCCTTCCTCGGCCTTGGCGGCTGGGTGCTGGTCGGTATCTGCGCCGGTCTTTTGTCCGGGCTGCTGACGCAGATGGTCTATGCGTGCGAGGACGGCTTCCAGAAGCTGCCCATCCACTGGATGTGGTGGCCGATGCTCGGCGGCCTGGTGGTCGGCATAGGCGGATTGATCGACCCACGGGCGCTCGGCGTGGGGTATGACAACATCGCCGACATGCTGGACGGCCGCACGATCGCGACCGCGGCGCTCCTGCTGCTGGTGGTCAAGGCCGTGATCTGGTCGGTGGCGCTCGGCTCGGGAACCTCGGGCGGCGTGCTGGCGCCGCTGTTGATCATGGGTGGCGCAATGGGCGCGGTGCTTGCCGGGATCCTGCCGGCGGCGGACCCGGGCTTCTGGGCGCTGCTGGCCATGGCCGCCACCATGGGCGGCACAATGCGCGCGCCGCTGACAGCCACTTTCTTCGCCGTCGAGCTGACCGGCAACACGCATGTGCTGGTGCCGCTGATCGCGGCCTGTGCGGCGGCGCATGCCGTCACCGTTCTCCTGATGAAGCGTTCGATCCTGACCGAGAAGATCGCCAGGCGAGGGCACCACCTTGTGCGCGAATATCGCGTCGATCCATTCGCGCTCACCAGGGTGCGCGAGGTGATGACATCGGAAGTCGAGAGCGTGCCGGCGACGATGACGCTGCATGGCGCGGCCGCCTTCTTGACCGCGCCGGAAACCCGGCATCCGAGTTTTCCCGTGGTCGATGAAAACAGGCAGGTGCTCGGGCTCATCGATCCGCCGGCGATCCTGCGCTGGCGCCGCGCCGGCAAGCACCGGACGACGACGCTGGGGGAGTTGTTGGCCGGAAGCAAGGTGACGCTGGCCTATCCCGACGAATATCTGGAAGGTCTTTCGGACAAACTGTTGACGGCCAATGTCTCGCATCTGCCGGTCGTGGCGCGTGAGGACGGAAGGCTGGTCGGCTATGTCGGCTGGAAGGATCTGATGCGCGTGCGCTCGCGCAAGCAGGCCGAGGAGCGTGAGCGCTCGACCTTGCTCGGCTTCGGCACCAGACGCAGGAAGGCAGACGTGGCTGACAGTGCCTAGTTCAGGCGTTCGTCCCGTGCTTCGCCCACTCCAGGACATAGAGCCTCAGCGCCGAGGACAGGTTGGCATCGCGCGGCCGGGTCTCGTCAATTTCGGCGACAAGGGCGGCGAGTGTCAGCTTTCTCGCCGCCGCGATGGCGAGGAGGTCGTCATAGAAGGGTTTTTCCAGGGAATAGCTGGTGCGATGGCCGCGAATGGTCACCGAGCGCTTTTCGACGGCGCTCATTGACCGTCAGATTGGCTGGAATCGTCAGATTGGCTGCGATCGTTAGGTTGGCTGGGGTTGCCTGGTTCGCCGGGCTTTTCGCGGTGATGGCCCGCGACGAACCTTTCGCTCTTGTCGGCGATCAGGCGGTCGCGTTGCTTTTCAGCCTTGGTGCGGCCGTGCAAGGCGCGATTCTGGCTGGCCATTTGTTCCTTGTCGGCTCGCGCCTTCTGTTTGCGGAGCTGACGAAGGTTGACGATATCGGCCATGGACCGCGAGCCTATTTTTTGCGGAAGGCGTCGAGCGAGACCACTTCTGCGCCCTTGGTGCCGGCATCGCCAGCGGCGGGCTTCTTCTCCGCTTCGGCGGCGGCCTTCTTCTCGGCCTTCGGCTTCTTCTCGGAGACGATGGTCAGCGGCTCGGGGGCCGGTGCTGCCGGTTCCTCGTCGGGCTGCGCGTCGGTCTTGACGTCGAATTCGAGTTCGAAATTGACCGAGGGATCGTAGAAGCCGCGCACGGCCGAGAACGGGATCTCGAGTTTCTCCGGCACGTCGGAGAAAGAGAGACCGACCTCGAAGCCGGTGTCGGTCACCTTCAGGTCCCAATACTGGAACTGGATGACGATGGTCATCTGCTCGGGATAGCGCTCGCGCAGGCGCGACGACACGCGCACGCCGGGCGCGCCGGTCAGGAAGGTGATGAAGAAATGATGATTGCCGGGGAGGCCGGTGCGCGCGACCTCGGCCAGGACCTTGCGCATGACGCCGCGCAACGCCTCCTGGGCCAGAATGTCGTAGCGGATGTGGTCGTCGGCCATGAGGTGGTCAGGTTCCGTTGAATCGTCCGCATAGCTGTAATCAAGCTTGGGCGCGGCGTAAACCTGATATAGACCGCCGCCGCGCCGAAGCGAAGACTATTGCCAACGATTTGATCGGCAAGGCGGCTTCGCCGCAACCGCAAATGTTATGCGTTAGCCAGCGCAGTGTGCTTTTTCGCGCCGGCCGGGGAAGGGCGCTTGCCGAAAGCGCGCAGGAAGGTGCGCACGCCGTTCGTTGCCGATTGCACCACCTCGTCCTCGCGCGGCGTGCCGCCAAGCATGAAGGTGGTCTGCAATTCGGCATTGACGAGGCCGAGGAACTGGCGTGCCGCGACGTCGGGATCGTCGATCGTGAGGTGGCCGCCATAGGCGAGGCGGGCGAAACGGGCGGCGATTGCCGGCCATGTCCGGCCTGGGCCCTGTTTACGCCACTCGGCAAAGAGCTCGGGATAGCGCTCGCCTTCGGTCTGGATAAGCTTGCGCAGGAATTTTCCGTCGCGGTTGCAGATGCAATTCTGGTTCAGGCGCACGGCAAAACCGATTAGGTCCGCTTCGATATCCCCGGGCTGATCGGGGAAGGTGGCAATGGTGGCGAAGATGCCGGCGTTGCAGCGCTCGGTCAGGTCGCGCACGACGGCGATGAACAGCTTTTCCTTGTCGCCATGGTGGTTGTAGACGGTCTGGCGTGACACGCCCGCCTCAATCGCGATCAGGTCGATGTTGGCACCGGCGAAGCCTTCTCGGCAGAACACTCCGGCGGCGGCGTCGACGATCGACAGGCGCTTGGCCTCGTGGCCGCGTGGCGGGAAAGTGTCAGGAGAAACGCCCGGTCTCATGAAAATCTATATAGAGGTGATTGACGATTTAGACAAGGCTGTCTAAATTTGTGGACACGGCATAAAGGGATTTCACTCCAGAGGGACGAATAAATTCTCTCCAGGAGTCGGAATCCCACGGGATGGAACGTCCTGGGGTAGACGTCGCCTGGCGGCGATAACCAGATTCGAAAGAAGCCAACATCATGAGTCCCAAATTCCTCCGCATCGCGGTCGTACTCGGCCTGTTGTCCGCCATCGGCCCGTTCGCCATCGACATGTATCTGCCCGCACTGCCGTCGATCGGCACAGATCTGCATGCCGGCACCACCGCCGTGCAGATGAGCCTTTTGATCTTCTTCCTGTCGATGGGCTTCGGCCAGATCGTCGTTGGGCCGTTCTCCGACATGGTCGGCCGCAAGCTGCCGCTCTATGGCGGCCTGGCGCTGTTCATGGTCGGCGGCATCGGCTCGGCAATGGCGCCGACCATCGAGTGGCTGATCGCCTTCCGCTTCCTGCAAGGTCTTGGCGCCAGCGCCGGCATGGCCATTCCGCGCGCCATCGTGCGTGATCTGCACACCGGCAATGAGGCCGCCAAGCTGATGTCGCTGCTGATGCTGGTGTTTTCGGTGTCGCCGATCCTGGCGCCGCTGACCGGCAGCCAGATCATCGAGAATTTCGGCTGGCGCGCCGTATTCTGGACGGTGACCGGCGCGGCCGTGCTCGCCACCATTCTCCTGGCCACCTCGCTGAAAGAGACGCGGCCGGCGGAAGAACGGGTCGGTTCCTCCTTCGGAACCGCGCTCGCCGGCTACCGCTTCCTGATGGGCGACCGTAATTTCCTCGGCCTGGTGGCGATCGCCGGCTTCGGCATTGCGAGCTTCTTCGTCTACCTGTCGAGCTCGTCCTTCATCCTGATCGACCATTATGGGCTGTCGCCTTCGGTCTATAGCGTGTTCTTCTCGATTAATGCGGTTGCCTTCATCGGCATGTCGCAACTGACCGGCCTGCTTTCCGAACGGTTCGGGCTGAAGCGCGTGGTGTGGGTGGCGGTGACCGGCTACGCCACGACGATGGTTGTGCTGTTCGCCATCATGGCGACGGGCGTCGACCGGCTCGATGTGATGGCGGCCCTGCTGTTCGTCGGCTACGGCTTCCTCGGCCTGGTTATCCCGACCACATCGGTGCTGGCGATGGAAGAGCATGGCGAGATCGCCGGCACGGCGTCGGCACTGATGGGCACGCTGCACTTTGCCATCGGCGCGCTTGCCATGGGCGTTGCCGGCGTATTCTTCGACGGCACGCCGTTTCCGATGGTCGCCGGCATCACGCTCTGCGCGGTGATATCGTTCGCGCTGGCGAAGGTCACGCTTGGCCGCTCGCGGGAAGCGGTCGAAGCGCCGGCGGAATAGGCAAACCCTCGATGAATCAGGAAAGGCCGGGTCGATCCCGGCCTTTTTTGTGCCGGAGGCATTGCGGACGACACAAGCTGCAGTCGTTTATCCCGGCGCAAAACCGGCGTTTGCCCGGGGTTCACGACTGCTCTCTGGCGCTCAGCTGAGTTCCTGGGCGAGTCCGATGAGAAGCCCTTCGGGCCCACGGATGTAGCAGAGCCGATACACATCCTTATACCGGACCAGTTCACCCACGAGCTGCGCGCCGCGCGTGCGGAGCCGTTCAAGCGTATCGTCGATGTCGTCCACGGTGAACATGACGCGGAGGTAGCCCATGGCGTTGACCGGGGCATTCCGGTGATCCGCGACGACAGGCGGCGTGAGGAAGCGGGAGAGCTCCAGCCGGCTGTGGCCGTCCGGCGTGCGCATCATGGCAATCTCGACATGCTGATCGCCCAGTCCGGTGACACGCCCGGCCCATTCTCCTTCGATCGTGGCCCGCCCTTCGAGCTCGAGGCCGAGTTCGCGAAAGAAATCGATCGTCACTCCGAGGTCCTCGACGACGATTCCTACATTGTCCATCCGCTTGAGCGCCATGTTTCCGATCTCCAAGATGTCGGTTCAATCCACAATGTTTCGCCGGGTTCCAACAACACGCATGAAAGGCCGGGCCGGTGGTCCGGCCGCTTTATGCTCGCGATGTCAGCGACAATCCAGCAGCGTCGAGGAGGAAGCGCACGCGCTCCTCGACTGGCGCAAGCGGCAAGGTCACCAATTCGTAGCCAAGTTCGGCACAAACGCCGACCACTGATTGGCAAGTGCGCTCGGCCTCGTCGAGCGTTTGCCTGCGCTCTTCGTCCTGGGTGAAGAGGCGCGAAGTTTCGTCGGCACGAGCCGTTGTGCGTGACGCAAATTGAAGGGGGAGAAGTGGAGGTTTCTGTTGCCAGGTACCTCCGAACCCCGCCTAGAAGTGCGAACCCCTAGGGCTTGATTTGAAGCTATCGCACTGCATTAAGCAGCGAGACGTGCTTCCGCATAGTTGTCGTTGGCAACTATAAGTTTAGCCCGATAACGGTGGTACAATGCCGGGCAAAAGTACGATCTTTACACCTTCGTCGATCCTATTTCGCCCCCAGCAAAAACCGCTCTATCGTCGACAGCGGCTTTTGGTGGAGGCGCCGGGTACCGCCCCCGGGTCCGAACGGCTTATTTCATCGCCCATTTATCGCCATAGTCGGTCAAGCCGACAAAACGAATATAGGGGGCGTTGCGTGGAAATGAAAGGCCGCAATGGTGGTTGTCCCTGTGTCAAATCGCGACGCCGAGGGTTGACTTGGGCGCGGTCTCAACCGAAGCTTTGCGAGCGGTGAGGAGTTACCGACCTAGCGCACAAGTTGCCAAGCGCCACAGCCCTCATCGATCGGATCCGTGGCGCCGACGAGGGGGAATTTTGATGGCCGACTATCTTGCGGATGTGAAGAAGTATGACGCCGCGGCAAACGCCGATGCGGTCGAAAAGATCGTCAAGCATCTCGGCATTGCGCTGAGGAACCGCGATTCCTCGCTGGTGTCCTGCACGGACCCAAAGGAATTGGCGCGGGTCAAGGAGAGCTGGGTGGCCAAGAAGCTCGGCGTCAGCGACGGGGCGAAAGCCGACGCTGCGATCGAGAAGACCTGCAAGGCGATGCACGCCGACAACACCAAGAACCGCGTGACCTTTTACTATCTGGTGGCCAAGGATCTGGGCAAGCTCAGCTCCCTCTAGGACTTTTTTGGGTCACTCCATTCTGGCGGCCCGCTGGCGACTTTCCGCGTTTCCGGTTCGCCAGAGCAAGCGCTGAAACAGTTTCTCCCCTGGATGGGGAAACTTCAGACAAGCGTGGCGTCAGCGCCTACATGCGCTATGATCGGCGAAATCTCGAATCGAGCCCGGAACCGATGCGCCAGTATCTCGACCTCTTGCAGCACGTGCTCGACAACGGCGCCGATCGCGGCGACCGTACCGGTACCGGCACGCGCTCCATCTTCGGCTACCAGATGCGCTTCGATCTCGCGCGCGGTTTTCCGGTCACCACCACCAAGAAGCTGCACCTGAAGTCGATCATCCATGAACTGCTGTGGTTCCTGGCCGGCGACACCAACATCAAGTACTTGACGGGCCATGGCGTTTCGATCTGGGACGAATGGGCCGACGAGAATGGCGACCTTGGTCCGGTCTACGGCAAGCAGTGGCGGTCCTGGCCGGACGGCCACGGCGGTTCGATCGACCAGATCGCCAATCTTCTCAAGGAGATCCGCCGCAATCCTCAATCGCGGCGACTGATCGTCTCGGCTTGGAATCCCGCCGAGGTGGAAGCGATGGCGTTGCCGCCTTGCCACTGCCTGTTCCAGTTCTACGTGTCCGAAGGCCGGCTTTCCTGCCAGCTCTACCAGCGCTCCGCCGACATCTTCCTCGGCGTGCCGTTCAACATCGCGTCCTATGCGCTGCTGACGCTGATGGTGGCGCAGGTGACGGGGCTGAAGCCAGGCGATTTCGTCCACACGCTCGGCGACGCGCATCTCTACTCTAACCATTTCGAGCAGGCGCGCGAACAGTTGCAGCGCACGCCGAGGGCGCTGCCGACGATGTGGATCAATCCGGACGTGAAGGACCTGTTCGCCTTCCGCTTCGAGGATTTCCGGCTGGAAAACTATGTCGCCGATGCCTCGATCAAGGCGCCGATAGCGGTCTGAGCCGCGGCTTTTCAGTCGATGCCGACCATCACGTCCGAAGCCTTGACCACGGCATAGGCCTCCTTACCCTTTTTTCGAGCTTGAGGTCGCGACGGCTTCGTTGGCGATCGAAGATCTTAGCAGAACAACCCTCGAACAGGTGCATTCCGGCAATGCCAGGCCTTCCCTTGTTATATCCATGCGGATATATCGGTCTGCAGGCTTCGAGCCGACCGGATTTCAAACCCAGGGAGAGTTTTCGGTGACGCGCAAAGGTTTCGGGTTGAGGACGATCGCCATTAGCGGTTTTGCAGCGGCGTTGGTGGCGGCAATGCCGGCAGCGCACGCGGAGGACAAGGTCGTGGTGTTCGCGGCTGCCAGCCTCAAGGACGCGCTCGACGCGGTGAACAAGGCCTGCGAAGCCGATGTCGGCGAGGCCGCGACCGTCTCCTATGCCGCGAGTTCGGCGCTGGCCAAGCAGATCGAGGGCGGGGCACCGGCCGACGTCTTCATCCCGGCCGATCTCGACTGGATGAAATATCTCTCCGACAAAAAGCTGACCAGGCCCAATACGGAAGTGAAGTTGCTCGGCAACAAGATCGTGCTGGTGGCGCCGAAGGATTCGACTGTCGAAGCCAAGATCGAGAAGGGCTTCGACCTCGCCAAGCTGGTCGGCGACGGCAAACTCGCCATGGGCGACTTCAAGGCCGTGCCGGCCGGCAAATACGGCAAGGCGGCACTCGAATCGCTCGGCGTCTGGTCCTCGGTCGTGGGCAAGGTGGCGCAGGCCGAGAATGTCCGTGCGGCCCTGAAGCTGGTTTCGACCGGCGAAGCAGCCCTCGGTATCGTCTATGCCACCGACGCGCACGCCGAAAAGGGCGTCAAGGTGGTCGGCACCTTCCCAGAGGATTCACACCCGCCGATCATCTATCCGGTTGCCCAGACCGCCGATTCGAAGGACAAGGATACACCGGCCTTCCTGAAGTGCCTGCAATCCGCCAAGGCCGGCGCACTCTTTAGGGAACAGGGTTTTACCGTGCTCACGCCGAGCAACTGAGCTCGAAAAGGCCCCGATACCGCAACATGACCTGGCTGCTGGACCTCACTCCCGACGAATGGAATGCGGTCCGGCTGTCCATCAAGGTGGCGACGGCTGCGATGCTGGCCAGTCTGCCGCCGGGCATAGCGATCGCGCTGCTGCTTGCCCGGGGGAAATTCTGGGGCAAGACACTACTCAACGGGCTGGTGCATCTGCCGCTGATCCTGCCCCCCGTGGTGACCGGTTATCTCTTGCTTTTGACTTTCGGCAGGCGCGGCCCAGCCGGTGCATTCCTCGCCGAACATTTCGGCATCGTCTTCTCGTTTCGCTGGACGGGTGCCGCCCTTGCCTGCGGCGTCATGGGCTTTCCCCTGATGGTGCGCGCGATTCGGCTGTCGATCGAGGCGGTGGACCGCAAGATGGAGGCGGCCGCGGGCACGCTCGGCGCCAACCCTCTGTGGGTGTTCGGCACCATCACGCTGCCGCTGATCCTGCCCGGGCTGATCGCCGGCGCCATCCTGTCCTTCGCCAAGGCGATGGGCGAGTTCGGTGCCACGATCACTTTTGTTTCCAACATCCCCAACGAGACGCAGACGCTGCCGACGGCAATCTACACCTTTACCCAGGTGCCGGGCGGCGACGAAGGGGCGCTGCGGCTGACGCTGATTTCCATCATTATTTCGATGGCGGCACTGGTCGCCTCGGAAGTGCTGGCGCGGCGCGTCGGCCGGCGGATGGACATCGAATGAGCGTCCTTGTCGACATCGGACATCGGCTTGGCGATTTCGCCATCGACGCCCACTTCGAGAGCGCCGGACGGCTGACGGCGCTGTTCGGGCCATCCGGTTCGGGCAAGACGACGCTGATCAACATGATTGCCGGGCTGATCCGGCCGGACCAGGGGCGCATCGAGGTCGACGGCCGCGTGCTGGCCGACACCGGTGCCGGCATTTTCGTGCCAAGGCACAAGCGCCGCATCGGCATGGTGTTCCAGGATGCGCGCCTGTTTCCGCATATGAGCGTGATGAGCAATCTGCGCTACGGCCGTTGGTTCACGCCAGCGGTGGAACGCTACGCGGATATGGACAGTGTTGTCGAACTGCTCGGCATCGGCCCGCTGCTTGGGCGACGGCCGGCAAAACTCTCGGGCGGCGAGAAACAACGCGTGGCGATCGGCAGGGCGCTGCTTGCCAGCCCCAGGCTGCTGCTCATGGACGAGCCGCTGGCCTCGCTCGACGAAGCCCGAAAGGCCGAGATCCTGCCCTATATCGAGCGGCTGCGCGACGAAACGAAGATCCCGATCGTCTATGTCAGCCATTCGGTTGGCGAGGTGGCGCGGCTGGCCAGCGACGTGGTGATGCTGGCGCAGGGCAAGGTCATCGCCAGGGGGCCGACCGAGGCAGTCATGCAAAGGCTCGACCTGTTGCCGGCCGAAGAGCGCGGCGAGGGTGGCGCCGTGCTGGATACGAAGGTGCTGCGTCACGACGAGACTTTCGGCATGACCGTGCTCGGTTCGGCCGCCGGAGAGATCCGCGTGCCGCGCCTTGAGATGAAGCCCGGGGCTCCGGTGCGTATCCGCATTCGCGCTCGCGACGTGATGATCGCCACGGAAAAACCGACGGGCCTCAGTGCACTCAACATCTTGCCGGGCACTATCGTCGCGATCAGCCCGGGCGAAGGGCCGACGGTCGAGATCGGCATCGACTGCGATGGCGCAACCGTGCTGGCTCGCATCACGGAACAATCGCGGCAGGCGCTGAAGCTGCGGCTTGGCGACAAGGTCTTCGCGGTGGTCAAGACCGTGAGCTTCGACCGGGCGAACACCGGCGCCGGCTTGCCGCTCGAGGTCGACGGCTGACAGGGGTGGTGATCGCCGCTATATTGTTTTGGAATAACGGTCGCCGAAGCTGAAGCGATCGCGGAGGAGCAAAAATGCCGTCGCTGAGCTTGCGGATAAATCTCGATCCGGACGGACGGATAGGCCCTGGCAAGATCGAGCTTCTGGAGCACATCGCCACATTCGGTTCGATCTCGGCCGCCGCGCGCGGCATGGAGATGTCCTACAAGCACGCCTGGGATCTGGTCGAGGACATGAACCGGGTGTTCGGCAAGCCGCTGGTTTCGGCGCAGACCGGCGGCCGCAAGGGCGGCGGGGCGCAGCTGACAACGGT
This sequence comes from Mesorhizobium sp. B2-3-11, assembly GCF_006442215.1. NCBI lineage: Bacteria > Pseudomonadati > Pseudomonadota > Alphaproteobacteria > Hyphomicrobiales > Phyllobacteriaceae > Mesorhizobium > Mesorhizobium sp. B2-3-11. Next base: position 75,030 of record NZ_VFVS01000013.1, read on the forward strand.
CGGCCTGGCGGTGGTCAGCCGCTTTCGCGCCATCGAGCGCGCGGCGTCCGCCGCGGCGGCGACGCATATGGATGCGCTGCAGGCCGAGATTGAAGCGGGGTAGGGAACAGTCAGTAGTCAGTAGTTGGTTGGCTTCACTACTCACTACTCACTACTACTCCTGCTTCCGCAGCAAATACGTGTCCATGATCCAGCCTTTTTCCCGGCGGGCTTCGTCGCGGCGCTTCTCGATTTCGGCGCCGACATCGCCCAGGCGGCCGGAGATGATGATCTCGTCCGGCGTGCCGAGATAGGCGCCCCATTGGATGAAAAGGTTCTGGTCGGCCAGCGTGTTGAAGGCGCATTTGCCGTCGAGCATGACGACGGCGCTGCCGGCATTGTCCGGCATGCCTTCCTCGGTCAGGCGGCGGCCGGTGGTGATCAGCACAGGATCGCCGATGCGGTTCAGCGCCGTTTTGTGGCTGGCGGCCAGCGCCTGGATGGCAGTTATGCCGGGGATGACTTCCAGCTCGAAGGCGACACTGCCCCTCAGGCGCACGCGCTCCAGGATGCGCAGGGCGCTGTCGTAGAGCGAGGGGTCGCCCCAGATCAGGAAGGCGCCGCAACCGTCCCCGGCGATCTCGTCGCGGATCAGCCCCTCGTAGATGGCGGCGATCGCCTCATGCCAGTCGTCGACCGTCGAGCGATAGGAAGACGTTGGTTCGACGCGCACCGGCACGTCGAACTCGATCCGGCGTGAGGTCGGGTTGGTGACGAAGCGGTCGCAGATGCCGCGCCGCAGGTCGGCAAGGTCTGTCTTGTCGGCGCCCTTGTCGGGAATAAACAGGACGTCCGCCCGGTTCAGGCCCGATATGGCCTGAACCGTCATGTGGTCGGGATTGCCGGCGCCGATGCCGATGACGAGAAGCTTGCGCATGCGGCGAACTCCTGCCCGATCGTAACCTGTTAGTCCAGACCACATGCGTGTCCAGACCGCAGGGTTGTCCAGACCGCGTACCTGTCCAGACTGCGTGCGTGAGCACTGACGCGGAAGGGCTTTGAAACGCCGCATTGAAAGGGCTAGGGTCCCGCGAGCATTCTCGCCGAGGGGGCTTTCATGCTGCGATATGTTTTGACCACCGTACTGGCCCTATCGGGGGCGCCTGCATTGGCCAATGATTCGGTTGCCGAGCTTGGCACCGGCGGCCTGATCCTGTCGCGCAACGATGCCGTGGCGATGCAAAGTGAGGATCTTTTCATCTCGCCCGAAAAGGTGACGGTGGATTACGTCTTCCACAACAACACCAACAAGGATGTCGACGCGATCGTGGCCTTCCCGATGCCCGACATTTCGGGGGATCCCGAAGAGATGCCGGCGATCCCTGAAAACCAGAGCGACAACTTCCTCGGCTTCGAGGTGACGATCGACGGCGCGCCGGCAAAGCCGCAACTCGAGCAGAAGGTGCTCGCGCTCGGCATCGACATCAGCGCCGATTTGAAGGCGCAAAACGTGCCCTTCAATCCGTTCGGCGATGCCGCCAAGGCGGCGCTAGCGAAGCTGCCGCAAGCGGTGGCTGACGACTGGGTCAACCGCGGCATCATCATCGAGGATGCGGAGGCCGACAGTGGCCAAAAACCCGGCTATTCGCCGTTCTGGCAATTGCGCTCGACCTATTGGTGGCGCTCGGCCTTTCCGGCCAACAAGGACGTCCACGTCTCGCACCGCTACAAGCCGAGCGTCGGCGGCACGTCGTCGGTCAGCTTTTACAATGAAGGCCAGTTCCAGGGCTCATATTCATCCTACAAGACCCGCTACTGCATGGACGACACCTTCGAGAACGCGGTGCGCAAGGCGGCGAAGGACAATGCGGACGGCTATCCCAAATTCTACGAAAGCCGCATCGCCTATATCCTGACCACCGGCGGCAACTGGGCGGCGGGCACCATCGGCAAGTTCAAGCTGACCGTCGACAAGGGCAATCCGAAAGGCCTGGTCTCGTTCTGCGGCGACAACGTCAAAAAGGTCGGGCCGACGAGTTTCGAGATGACGGCGCACGATTTCTATCCCGAGCACGATATCGATATCCTCCTGCTCGAACCGTCCGACAGCAATGGCGGGGACGCAAATTGATGCATGTCGCGATCTACGTCGCCATTGCCGAGAACGGCGTGATCGGGCGGGAAGGTGGGTTGCCCTGGCGGCTCTCCACCGACCTCAAGCGCTTCAAGGCCGACACGATGGGCAAGCCCACCATCATGGGCCGCAAGACCTATGAAGGCATCGGCCGGCCGCTGCCGGGCAGGCTGAACATCGTCGTCACCCGCGACAAGGCGTGGCGCGCCGAGGGCGTCGAGGTGGCGCATACGCTGGAAGCCGCGATCCAGCTGGCAACGGTGCGCGGACGCTGCATGACAGGCGTCGACGAGGTCTGCATCATCGGCGGCGGCGAAATCTATGCCCAGGCGCTGCCGCTGGCGGACCGCCTGCACGTCACCCATGTACTGGCCGCCGTCGACGGCGACGCGTATTTCCCGCCGATCGACCCTGATACATGGCACGTGGTCAGTTCGCAGGGGGTTCCGTCAGGAGAAAAGGACAGCCATGCGACGCGCTATACGGTTTACGAGCGCCGCCGCGAAATGGTTTGAAGACAAAAACGGCATTTAAGGACGACAAAGGGTCGCTACCGGCCCAAAACGGATGAAGTCGACGGGCATCGCGTTGAAAGCGTGCCGTGGCGTCCCTATAGAAGAACGACACTGGATTTGCGCCGTACCCGCGGCGCTTGAGGGAATTCCAAGCGAAAGGACATTCATGCCCTGGAACGACAAAGGTGGCGGAGGCGGCGGCCCGTGGGGTGGCGGCGGCAACAATCAGGGACCCTGGGGGCAGGGACCCAAGGGGCCGAGCGGCCCGCAGGGGTCGCCTCCCGACCTCGAAGACATCATCCGCCGTGGCCAGGATCGGCTGAGGCGCGCGCTGCCCGGCGGCGGTGGCGCCAGTCCGGCCGTGTTTGGGCTGATCGCCGCGGTGCTGGTCGTTCTGTGGGCCTTCCAGGCGGTCTATACCGTTCAGCCCGACGAGGTCGCGGTCGAACTGCGCTTTGGCAAGCCGAAGGCCGAGCTTTCCCAACCTGGCCTGCACTTCCACTGGTGGCCGCTTGAAACCGTCGAGACGGCCAAGATTTCAGAGCAACTCGTCGACATTGGCGGTGGCAACACCAGCGGCAACGGCCTGATGCTCTCGGGCGACCAGAACATCGTCAATGTACAGTTTTCGGTGGCCTACCAGGTCTCCGACCCCCGCGCTTACCTGTTCGACGTTTCCGACCCGGACGGCATGCTGCGGCAGGTTGCCGAGAGCGCCATGCGCGAAGCCGTCGGCCGCCGGCCGGCACAAGACATTTTCCGCGACGACCGCCAGGGCATAGCGGCCTCGGTGCGCGAGATCATCCAGACGACGCTGGACGGCTACAAGGCCGGCCTCAACGTCAACGCCGTCTCCATCGAGGATGCAGCGCCGCCACGCGAGGTGGCAGATGCGTTCGACGAGGTGCAGCGTGCCGAGCAGGACGAGGACAAGTTCGTCGAGCAGGCCAATCAGTATTCCAACCAGAAGCTCGGCCAGGCACGCGGCGAGGCAGCCCAGGTCCGCGAAGACGCGGCCGCCTACAAGAACCGTGTGGTGCAGGAAGCCGAAGGTGAGGCCCAGCGCTTCATCTCCGTCTACGACGAATATGCCAAGGCCCCCGATGTCACGCGCAAACGCCTTTATCTGGAAACCATGGAGAGGGTTCTGAAGGACTCGAGCAAGGTCATCGTCGAGCAGGGCAACGGACAAGGTGTCCTGCCCTATCTGCCGCTGCCCGCATTGCAGCCGAAACCGCCGGCGCCGGCTGCCCCCGCCGCGCGCACGGGAGGTACCCAGTGATGATGGCCAACCGTCTTCCCATCTTCGTCGTCGTAGCGGCGGTCATCCTGTTCCTGATCTATTCCTCGGTCTTCGTGGTCAATGCGCGCCAGCAGGCGCTGGTGCTCCGTTTCGGCGAGATCGTTGACGTCAAGAGCGAGCCAGGCATCTACTTCAAGGCGCCGTTCTCCTTCTTCGACGCCGACACGGTGCAGCTGATCGAGAACAGGGTGCTGCGCTTCGATCTCGACAACATTCGCGTCCAGGTGTCGGGCGGCAAGTTCTATGAGGTCGATGCCTTCATCGCCTACCGCATCTCGGATCCGCGCGTCTTCCGTGCGGCGGTGTCGGGTCAGATCGAACTGGCCGAAGCGCGGCTCAGGACGCGTCTCGACGCTGCCTTGCGCCGCGTCTACGGCCTGCGCGATTTCGAGGCCGCGCTCTCCGAAGAGCGTGCCGTGATGATGCGCGAAGTTCGCGATCAGCTCAGGCCCGACGCCACATCGCTCGGCTTGCAGATCGAGGATGTCCGCATCCGCCGCACCGATCTGACGGCCGAAGTTTCACAGCAGACCTACGACCGCATGAAGGCGGAACGCCTGGCTGAGGCCGCGCGGCTGAGGGCACGCGGCAACGAAGCGGCACAGCGCATTACGGCACGCGCCGATCGTGAAGTGGTCGAGATCGTTGCCGAAGCGCGGAAGGAGTCCGAAATCCTGCGCGGCGAGGGCGAAGCCCAGCGCAGCGCCACCTTCGCGGGAGCCTATCAGCGTGATCCGGCCTTCTTCGACTTCTACCGGTCGATGAATGCCTATGGCACCGCGCTGGACAGCACCGGGACCACCATGGTGCTGTCGCCAAGCTCGGAGTTCTTCCGCTACTTCCGCGATCCCGATGGCAAGGAAGGGCCGGCGAAGCCGACATCGCCGGCACCCGCCGCGCCGGTGGCGTCACCCACTGCGCCGACGACACAGCCCAGCACCGGCCAGTAACGGCCGGTGCAGGACTTCTTCGCGGCGATAAGCCTGGTCCTTGTCATAGAGGGCCTGGTCTATGGCGGCTTCCCCCGCTTTGCGAGGAAGCTCGCGGGCGAAGTGCTGTCGATGCCGGAGAATGCACTGCGGATTGGCGGGCTGGCCGCCATGCGCCATCGGTGTCGGCATCGTCTGGCTGGTGCGGGGCGGGTAAAGGCGTCCGGTTTGCGGAATAACACTCGATTTACACTCCGCCGATAGCCATAGCCGCAAACGTGCCGTATTTCTTGCCATCATGGCGCGACACGGCGTTTTCGTCGAAGCGCTTTTCTCTTTCAGAAATGCCGGGAGGCTTCTCGATGACATCCAACACCCTTTTGCGCGCTGCTCGACGGACGTTGGTCGCCGGTACGGCAGCGCTTGTCCTGGGCACTGCCGCCATCCCGTCCTTCGTGACGCCGACATTCGCCGCCGACGGGCCTGCCTCGGTCGCCGACCTGGCGCAAAGCGTGCTCGGCGCAGTGGTCAACATCTCGACCTCGCAGACGGTGAAGGGCACCGAAGGGCCGGGCGCCGTGCCGATGCCGCAGCTGCCCGAAGGCTCCCCCTTCCAGGACTTCTTCGACGACTTCTTCAAGAACCGCGGTGGCGACAAGGACAATGGATCCCAGAAGGTGCAATCGCTCGGTTCGGGTTTCGTCATCGACGCCGAGCAAGGCATCGTCGTCACCAACAACCACGTGATCGCCGATGCCGACGACATTGAGGTCAATTTTTCCGATGGCGTGACCTTGAAGGCGACGCTGGTCGGCACCGATACCAAGACCGACGTCGCGGTGCTGAAGGTCGATCCGAAAGGCCACAAGCTGACGGCGGTGAAATTCGGCGATTCCACCAAGATGCGCGTCGGCGACTGGGTGATGGCGGTCGGCAATCCGTTTGGCCTCGGCGGCACCGTCACCGTCGGCATCGTCTCGGCACGCAACCGAGACATCAATTCAGGCCCTTATGACGATTTCATCCAGACCGATGCGGCGATCAACCGCGGCAATTCGGGCGGACCGCTGTTCAACAGCGCCGGCGAGGTCATCGGCATGAACACCGCGATCATTTCGCCGTCCGGCGGCTCGATCGGCATCGGCTTCTCCATTCCCTCGCAGCTCGCCTCGGGCGTCGTCGAGCAGTTGCGCCAATATGGCGAGACGCGGCGCGGCTGGCTCGGCGTGCGCATCCAGCCGGTGACGGACGACATCGCGGAAAGCCTGGGCATGGCGACCGCCAAGGGCGCGCTGGTGGCCGGCGTCATCAAGGGCGGACCAGTCGACAACGGCACCATCCAGGCCGGCGACGTCGTCATCAAGTTCGACGGCAAGGACATCCATGAAATGCGCGACCTGCCGCGCGTCGTGGCCGAAAGCCCAGTGGGCAAGGCCGTCGACGTGCTGATCGTGCGCAAGGGCGTCGAGCAGACGGTGAAGGTGACGCTCGGCCGGCTTGAGGATGGCGAGAAGCTCGCCAGCGGCGAGAATGGCAACACCGACCAGAACAAGGGCGGCGACAAGGCTCCGGCTGTCTCGACCGCCGCAGTGCTTGGCATGACGGTCGGCGAACTCAATGACGAGACGCGCAAGAAGTTCAGCATCGCCGGAGATGTCTCCGGCGTCGTCATCACCGACGTGGCAAAGGACTCCGCCGCCGCCGAACGCGGTATCCAGCCGGGCGAAGTGATCACCGAGATCGCGCAGGAATCGGTCGCCACGCCCAAGGACGTCATGGACAGGATTGGCGCGCTGAAGGAGCAGGGGCGCAAGAACGCGCTGCTGATGCTGGCTTCGAAGACCGGTGAGCTCAGGTTCGTGACGATCCGGATGGATTGATGTCCGGCAGGACCTGCAAAACCTGATTTTGACGGAAAGGGCGGTTAGAGAGCCGCCCTTTTTCTTGCCTGCCAGTCTTGGCGAGACAGCCGGTAGAACACATTCCGCTTGAGCGCGGGATGGCTGTCGGGAATGCCGGGATGATCGAAATCGGCGAAGGGATCGGCTCTCATGCCGAGACGTTCCATGACGGCAGTCGAGCGGCGGTTGTCGGCGACGGCGAAGGAAACGATTTCGTCGAGGGCCAATGTCTCGAAACCGTAGGCCAGCCATGCCTCGGCGGCCTCGGTGACATAGCCCTTGCCCCAAAATTCGGGCGCCAGCCGCCAACCGATCTCGATCATGCTGGCCGGCAGGAACGGCAGATGATCGGTTCCGGTTATGCCGACAAAGCCGATGCATTCGCCCGTGGCAGCGATCTCAGCGGCGGCGAAGCCAATGCCGTCGCGATCGATGGCGGCGCGGAACTCATCCATCTTGGCGTCGGCGGCGGCACGGTCGCGGCGAAACGGGAAGAACTCCATCACGCGTTCATCGGAATTGATGCGATGGAACAGTTGGCGGTCGCGATCCTCCCAATTGCGCAGGATCAGTCGTTTGGTACGGATTGGTTTCATTGCACGAATTCTTCCCGCCGGTAGCCCTGCAGATAGAGCAGCGCGGTTAGGTCGGCATGGTCGATCCGGACTTTTGCCTGCGCCGCGACGCTAGGCTTGGCATGGAGCGCGACACCGGTGCCGGCCAGGCGGATCATGTCGAGATCGTTGGCGCCGTCGCCAACGGCGATGGCATCGGCCGGCGTCAAGCCAAGGCGCGCGCAGATTTCGAGCAGCGCCTCGGCCTTGGCGGCGCGGCCGAGGATCGGCTCGCCGACCAGCCCGGTGAAGCGTCCATCCTGGTCGAGCAGGCTGTTGGCGCGGTTTTCCTGAAAGCCAAGCATCGCAGCGATGCGCGTGGTGAAGACCTCGAAACCGCCCGAGACGAGTGCAGTCCAGGCGCCGTTGGCGCGCATGGTCTGGACCAGCGCGCGGCCGCCCGAGGCCAGCGTCAGCCGATTGGCGACGATATGCTCGACCACGGCGGCATCGAGACCCTTGAGCAGTGCCACGCGCTCGCGCAGTGCCGGCTCGAAGGCGATCTCGCCATTCATCGACCGCGCGGTGATGGCCGCCACGTGATCCTTGACGCCGATCTCGTCGGCCAGTTCGTCAATGCACTCCTGGTCGATCATGGTCGAATCCATATCGGCGATAAGGATTTTCTTGCGGCGTGTTTCAGCCTGCTGGACGATCACATCGATGGGCTCAACGGCCAATGCGGCGCGAAGCCTTGCAGTCGTTTCATCAGCCTGCGCCTCTGGCGGCAGGGCAAGATCACAGGCAATGCCTTCGGCCAGCCAGATGACAGCGCTTGCGCCCACCGACCGTGAGGCCATATTCGCAAGCGACGGCGACAGAGCGCGGTCAGCGGAATGGGAAACAAGCGTGGCAATGAGCGGCATCGAGAATTCCGGCGCGGATGCGGGCGAAGGCCGCGTGAAGAACGCGATCCTGATAGCCGGACCAACCGCCAGCGGCAAGTCGGCGCTGGCGCTCGAATTGGCCGAACGCACAGGTGGCGTCATCGTCAACACCGATTCCATGCAGGTCTATTCGGTTCTCGACGTCCTGACCGCCCGGCCGGAGGCGGCCGAGCTCGCAAGAGCGCCGCATTTTCTCTATGGGCATGTCCATCCCGGCTCCGCTTACTCGACCGGCGCCTGGCTGCGCGACGTGATGAAACTGATCGATGACGAAACACTCTCGCGGCGGCCAATCTTCGTCGGCGGCACCGGCCTTTATTTTCGCGCGCTGACCGAGGGTATTTCGGAAATGCCCGACATTCCGCAGCGGATCCGCGATCGCTGGCGCTATGAGTTGAAAGAGCAAGGCGCGGTCAAGCTGCACGCCTTGTTGTTGCGTGAGGATTCGAGAGCCGCCATGCAGCTGAAGCCAACCGACAGCCAGCGCATCGTGCGGGCGCTCGAGGTGCTCGACGCGTCCGGCCGATCGATCCTGGAATGGCAGGCCGAGCGCGGCCGGCCGCTGATCGACAGGCAGAGCGCGCATTTCCTGGTCATCGAGCCGGATCGGGCGGCGTTGGTCGACCGCATCGAAAGACGTTTCGACCGGATGCTGGACAAGGGCGCGCTGGAGGAAGTCAAGCAGCTTGCGACCCTTCATCTGGATCCGGACCTGCCGGCGATGAAGGCGATCGGGGTTCGCGAACTGCAGGCTGCGATGGCAGGGCAATCGAGCTTTCCCGAGGCGATCGAGCGCGCCAAGATCGCGACAAGGCAATATGCCAAGCGGCAGGGGACCTGGTTTCGCCATCAGCTGGGGCCGGAATGGCAGAGACTGCGCCCCGGTGACGATTGCGAAACCACGATCCAAACACTTGTTGCTAATGCAACCTAAAAAGTTGACCTTGGGGGCAAGGTTCCCGCCGAAGTTGCCGGAATTAACGCTCCGTAAGGCGGTCGCTGCCATAAGGTCGGTGGGCACTTTTCCATCGGGGAGCAGATGCGTTTCCATAAGGCGGAATCCGCTTTTTTCGTGTTTATTTTCGTGATCCTCGCTGCTGGCCTGGTGACGCTGCACGCCTATGGGCTCTTGCAATCCTTCGCCACCGAGCTCCATACGCCTTCGGGCCTGGACAAGGTCATCTACCTCAACAAGCTGTTGTTCGCGACGGGCGTTCTGCTCGCGACCGCGCTGTTTTTCGGCATTTTCTTCATCTACCCGCTGATCCGCAAACAGGCGACGGAAGAAGGCAAGCTGCGCGCCATGACGGTTTCGCTCAGTGCCCGCTCCGAGACGTTCGAGCATGCCGCCCTGACGGACGGTCTGACGGGCATGCAGAATCGCCGCTATTTCGACGACGCGCTGAAGGAATATCTCGAGGAGTTCCGGCGCATCGAAAAGCCGGTCGGGCTGATGATCCTCGATCTCGACCACTTCAAGCAGGTCAACGATACTCACGGCCACGACGTCGGCGACGAGGTGCTCAAGGCTGTCGCCAGATGCCTCAAGGACATGACACGTTTCCACGATGTGGTGGCGCGCCTGGGCGGTGAGGAGTTCGCCGTGGTCACGCCCAACATGGAGGCGGACCTCCTGGCCAAATTCGCCGAGCGCATCCGCAAGGCGATCGCCAACATGTCGATCCTCTCCGGCAACAATGTCCGGCTCAAGATCACGACCAGCGTCGGCCTCGCCGTCTGGGACCGCAAGGAAACCGCCGAGGAATTCTACCGCCGCGCCGACCGCCAGCTCTACGAAGCCAAGAGGCAAGGCCGCAATCGCGTCTGCGCCTAAAATCCCGTCACTAAATTCGTGATGCTGGCCGTTTGATGCCGACGTCTGCGCTTCCGTTGCTCACGGACCAAGAACCCGCTCCGCTCCGGTTCTCGAAGTCGACACCAATCGACTCAGCCTGACGAATTTCCTGACGGGATTTAGCCGAGCTTTCCGACGAAGCAGAACCACGGAATTTGACGCGAAAGCAGCGCTCAGCCTCAATCGTTCTGCGGACGCAGGCCGAAGGTGGCTGGCTTGAGGCCGTAGCGCGTGTCGAAATCTTCGTCCGACTGCACGCGCGCCGCCGCCGGCGCTTTGCGGTAGTCGGGGTCGCCGGCCTGCCGGCCGGAATCGACCACCTCGGCGAAAGCCATTGCCTGGCTCTGCGGTTTCGGTACGTTGCGCAGCCGCTCGACGATCGCCACCAGATCGACCTCACCGGCCTTCGACGTCACTTCTTCCTCGCGCTTGGCCGTGCCGGGAAGCAGGTGAGCGGGCAATCTCTCGAATTTCAGCCGCATGGTGGTCGCCACGCCTTCGCCGAAGGCGATAGCTTCGCGCTGGCCCATGGAGGACAGGAACGCGAGCGTGGAGGCGGACGAGTCGGCGATTGCCGAGCGGATGATCGCCTGGTCCTGCTCATTGGCGAGCCGCATGGCGAAGAAGGTCGAGCATTGCGACAGGATGGTCGGGTCCAGCTCGCCTGGGCGCTGGGTGACGACGCCGAGATAACAGCCATATTTTCGGCCTTCCTTGGCGATGCGCGACAGCGCATGCCTGGTCGGCGCGAAGCCGAGGCGCGGATCGGCTGGCATATAGCGATGCGCTTCCTCGCATAAAAACAGGAGCTGCAGCTTGCCTTCGCTCCACAAAGCGAGGTCGAAGGCCAGGCGCGCCAGCACCGAACAGACGGAATTGACCACTTCCGAGGGCATGCCGGCCATCTCGAAGCAGGTTACCGGGCGGCCATGATGCGGCACGCGGAAGATGTTGCCGATCGTCTCGTGGATGGTGTCCTCGATCAGGCGCGAATTGAACATGAAGCGGTAGCGCGGATCGGCAGCCGCCGATTCGATGCGCGTCTTCAGCGATTTGAGGGTAGGACGATCGGTCTTGCTTTCGAGCATGCCCATGCGCTCGTCGATCTGCTTGAGCAGGTCGGCGATGCGGTAAGGTACCGGCGTATCGGCGGTCAGCGCATCGCTGCCGCGCCTCAGGTAGGCGCCTGAACCGGGGTTGCGATAGAGGTTCTTGGCGAGCGGAACGAGGTCGCGAAGGGCGTCGATCTCTTCCGGCACCGTTTCGCGTCCGCGAAACAGCACTTCGGCGAATTCCTCCAGCGTGAACATCCAGAACGGCAGGTCGAGCGTCTTGGAATCGACCCTTACGCAATATTCGGGCAGCGAGGCCGCGAACTCATTGTGCGGATCGAGGATCAGGATGCGCAGGTCCGGTCGCGCCGCGATCGACTTGCGCAGCAGCAGCGACACGGCGGTGGACTTGCCGACGCCGGTCGTGCCGACAATGGCGAAATGGCGCGCCAGCGTGTCGTCGATGGCGATGTTGGCGGCGATCGCCTCGTCCTGCGCCAGGGAGCCGATGGTGATGGAATGGCGGCCGGCCAGGTCATAGACCGCCTGCAGGTCGCGGGTGCGAATGCGGTGCGCGACGGCGCCGATATGCGGATAGCTGGTGATGCCGCGGTCGAAGATCGGCTTGGCACCGGGTTCGGCGCCGTCGCGCACTTCGCCGATCAGCTCGATGCTGACCTCGATGGCGTTCTGGCCCTCATTGCTCCAGGCGCGATCCGACTTGCCGATCGCATAAACCAGGCCAACGGTGCGCGTCGTGCCCAGATTGATGGAGATCATCTTGCCCACCGTCCACAGGCCGGTGACCGCGCCGTCGACATCGTCGGCATAGGCGCTGATGGTGGCGCGCGCGCCGTCGCATTGCACGACGTTGCCCAGGATGCGCCGATCGTTCTGCTCTGCGTTGCGGCGCTCCTGCGATGTCGGTTCTCCGACGGAAGCCTCGCGTTCGACATACATGGACACGCCAATCCCCATTTCCCTGGAGACCGGATGCTACAGGAACGGGGTTAAGGTCGGATGAGGTCGGATGGTGTAGATAGGATTAAGGCCCTCGTAAAAATTATCGTGAGATGGCTCTTCACTCGCGTTTTTTGTTTCGTTATAATGGACGAATGGATGATATAGCGAACGATATTTCCTCGACCATCGGCAGGCGCATTCATGCCGAGAGGATCATGCGGGATTGGTCGCTGGCCGAACTCGCAGAACGGTCGGGCGTTTCCAAGGCGATGCTGAGCACGATCGAGCGCGGAATGACCAGCCCGACGGCCGCGCTTCTGGTGCGCATTGCGGCGGCCTTCGGCATGACGCTGTCGACCCTTATCGCGCGCGCGGAATTGCAAGGCGGCGGGCTGCTGCGCGCGGCCGACCAGCCGGTGTGGCGCGATCCCGATACAGGCTATGTCAGGCGGCATCTGTCGCCGGCCTGCGACATGCCGCTCGAACTGATCAAGGTCCATCTGCCCGCGGGCGCGAAGGTCAGCTTGCCCGCGGCTTCCTATGCTTTCATCAAGCAGCAGATCTGGCTGATCTCGGGACAACTCGAATTCACCGAAGGCGATCAGGTGCACAGGCTCGAGCCGGGCGACTGCCTGGCGCTCGGGGCACCGTCGGACTGCACCTTCCATGCGCTGGGACCGGGCGCCGACTATCTCGTCGCTCTGGTCAAGGGCTGACATCATGGCAAGACGGCCAAAGCGCTCCCATAATGGGGGGCCGCCGCTTGACGACTACAAGGGGCCGCCATGGGGCAAGGGCGATCCTTACATCTTCCTGGCCTGGCAGACGGCGCACGCCAAGGCATGGAAGGCGCCGAGCCGCGAAGTGATGCTGATGCGCATGGACAAGGCTGAACGGCTGGGCCTGACCTATGAGGAATACACGCTCGAAATCCTTGAGCGCGGTCGGCATCTCAGGGAAGAGGACACCGAACGCATCAGCGCCATCAAGGCCGCACGCAAGCGGCGGCGTGCCAGCCATCTCGACTGACCAGCGCTATCGATACCAGCAATCGCTTCCAGAGGACCAGCTATGAATGCCATAGAGATCGGGCCGTTGACCGCCAGCCAGGAAACACTCGCACTGCTGACGGATCTGCTGGTCGAAACGGTTGCCGCCGGCGGATCGGTCAGTTTCATGCATCCGCTGGCGCCGGAGGCGGCAAGGGCATTCTGGGAGACGTCGCTGGCCGCGGCGGCACGAGGGCAAAGAGTGGTGCTTGGGGCATGGGACGGCGGGGCTCTGGTCGGCACTGTCACGCTGCTGCTCGACTGTCCTCCCAACCAGCCGCATCGGGCCGAGATTGCCAAGCTGATGACATCAGCCGAGCAACGGGGCAGGGGTGTCGGGACACGCCTGATGCGGGCCGCCGAACACCTCGCGGCGGAGAAGGGACGCACGCTGCTGGTTCTGGACACGGCGACGGAGGATGGTGCTTCAGGACTTTATGAGAAGCTCGGCTTCACCCTGGCCGGCGAGGTACCGGATTATGCGCTGAAGCCGCATGGCGGGCTGACGGGCACGCTAATCTACTGGAAGCGTATCGGCACAGCGTCGCCGTAGCGCCAGTCAGGTCCGGGCTTCTCCGGCAAGGCGCTTTAGCAGCCAGTGGCGGAAATCCTGCTCGGCACTGGTCAGATGCGCGGTCGACGGCCTGGTCAGAAAATGCCCCGACGTGCTGGGGAGCTCAAAATCGGAAAGCGGGACCAGCGCCCCGTCGTCGAGCGCCGCGTCGATCAAAGGACGGGACCCCAGCAGCACGCCGGCGCCGGCTCTTGCCGCCTCCATGGCGGCGACGAAACTGTCGAAACGATGCGACCGCTGGGAATGGCCGGCCAATCCGGCCGCCGCGAACCATTCCGACCACATCTCGCGCGCGCCGGCCACGAGAAGCAGCGGCAGCGATGTCCAATCGGCGGCACTGGCGAGGGCCGGACTTGCCACCGGCACAAGCCGCTCGGCGGTCAGCCTCTCGGCCTCGCGACCAGGAAAGGATCCGTTGCCGAAACGGATGTCGAGCGCCGAGCCCGGCAGATCGTAGTCGGTCGGCCGGTGGATCGTCACCAGATCGAGCTGGACGCGCGGCAGCGCCTCGGCGAGCTCCGGCAGCGCCGGGACCAATGCCAGCAAGGCAAACGAGATCGGCACCCGGCTGGAGACGGTCCGGACGGCGCGCGGTTCGAACAATTCCGTGGTGCTGCTGCCAATGGTGGCGAAGGCCGACTGGATGTGCGGCAGGTAGGCGGCGCCCTCGGGCGATAGCGCGACTCCACGCGCCAGCCGCGAGAACAGCCGCGTCTTCAGCCGTTCGTCGAGCAGCCGGATATGCTGGCTGACGGCCGCTTGGGTCAGGCCGAGTTCGGCTGCCGCCGCGGTGAAATTCGACAGCCGTGCCGCAGCCTCGAAACTGCGCAGCCAGTCGAGTGGAGGCAACGTGGGGAGTCGTTTCCGAGCCATTACGAAATTTCGGCCTTTGGCTAAAAAATGATAATTTGAGTTATGCCTGGGGTCCGCTCAACATGCAATCGAAGCCCCGGATCTGGCCGTGGGCGGATAGACACAGGACCTGATCTCCATGTTGACCCACGCGCTGATCGGCGACGAAGGCAGAACGATCGAACTTGGCTGGCAGGACGGAAGGCGCACCCGCTTTCACGCCATCTGGCTGCGTGACAATGCGCTGGACGACAAGACGCGCAGCGCCGGCAATGGCCAGCGGCTCGTCACCATCCTCGACATTCCGGCCGGCACGAGAATTGGCGCTGCTTCGGTCAAGGCCGGGGCGCTGGAGATCAGCTTCGAACCGGAGGGAAAGACGGTCAGCTTTCCCGCCCATTGGCTGCGTGCAAACGCCTATGATCGCGAGGAGACACGCCAGCCCGGTTGGACAGGCGATGTCATCCAGCGCTGGACCAGGGCGACGATGCAGAACTCGGTGCCGCGCGCCAGCTATCCGGCGGCCTTCCATGGCCGCGGTGTGCTGCGCGAATGGCTTTCGGCGGTAAGGACTTATGGCTTTGCGGTGATGGACGGGCTGCCGGCCGAATCCGGGGCGCTGTGCAAGGTGTCCGACCTGTTCGGCTATATCAGGGAAACCAATTACGGGCGCTGGTTCGACGTGCGCGCCGAAGTCAATCCGAACAACCTCGCCTACACCAATCTCGGCCTGCAGGCGCATACCGACAATCCCTATCGCGATCCGGTGCCGACGCTGCAGATCCTGTCCTGCATCGAGAACACGGTGGAGGGTGGCGAATCCAGCGTCGTCGACGGCTTTGCCGTCGCCGCTGCCTTGCAAGCGGAAAACCCCGAAGGTTTTCGGCTGTTGAGCTCCCATGCGGCGCGGTTCGAATACGCAGGTTCATCCGGCGTGCGGCTGCAGTCCAAACGGCCGATGATCGAGCTTGGACCCGACGGCGAACTGATCTGCATCCGCTTCAACAACCGCTCGCTGGCGCCGACCGTCGATGTGCCGTTCGCCGACATGGATCGTTACTACGCCGCCTACCGCCGCTTTGCCGAGTTGATCGAGGATCCGTCCTTCGAAGTCACCTTCAAGCTTGAGTCCGGCCAGGCCTTCATCGTCGACAACACTCGCGTCATGCATGCCCGCAAGGCGTTTTCGGGCACCGGCAAGCGGTGGCTGCAGGGATGCTACGCAGACAAGGACGGCCTTTTGTCGACGCTCGCGGCGATCGAACACGGCTTCAAGGAGGCCGCGGAATGAGTGGCCAGGATCTGAACACGGACACCATCGTCGAGTTCATAGCCGACATCTTCGAGCGCCGGGGTGCCGAATCCTATCTCGGCGAGCCGGTGACGATGTCCGAGCACATGCTCCAGGGGGCTTGGCTGGCGGAACAGGATCGAGCGCCCGAGGTGCTGGTGGCCGCCGCGCTGCTGCACGACATCGGCCACTACACCAGCGAGTTCGGCACCTATTCGCCCGACGATGTCGAAGACAAGCACCATGACGAGGCCGGCGGCAAGGTGCTGGCGCCGTTCTTCCCGCCGGTCATCGTCGAATGCGTCCGGCTGCATGTCGCCGCCAAGCGCTATCTCTGCGCCACGGACCCGACCTATTTCTCCAAGCTGTCGCCGGCTTCGGTTCACACCCTGTCGCTGCAGGGCGGACCGATGAGTGCCGACGAGGTGGCCGAGTTCCGCAGGAACCCGTTCCATGAGGAAGCGGTGCGGGTTCGCATCTGGGACGAGGGGGGCAAGGTCGCCAATATGCGGACGCGGGCGTTTCGCGACTATGTGCCGTTGCTGCAGCGCGTCGTGCACGATTTCGCCAATCGCGCCTGACCAGTCACCGCGAGGAGACATGTGCCTCTGCTTCGATGGCGGAATGCGGTAGCCCGGAGACCTGCCGCGAGTGTTTGGCTGACGAGGGCGTTTCACGCCATCGCCGACCAGCGGTGAGCCCGGCGGGCTCACTCCCGCCGTTTCGTTCGGTGTCGCCGAAGGCTCACCATCGTGATGCGGGGATACGGCTATCCCTTGTGATGGACCTCCTGCAATCCGTAGACCGGTGTGGGCAAGCCAACCTGTCTGGCCTTCAGCTGCAGCGCCAGATATTGCGAATAGTGGCGCGACTGATGGAGGTTGCCGCCATGGAACCACAGCGCCTCCTGCTGGGTCGGCTTCCACATGTTGCGCTGCTCGCCTTCCCAGGGGCCGGGATCCTTGGCGGTGTCGGAGCCAAGACCCCAGACCTTGCCGACCTTGTCCGCCACCTCCTGGGAAATGAGGTCCGCGGCCCAGCCGTTCATCGAGCCGTAGCCTGTGGCGTAGATCACGAGATCGGCCGGCAATTCGGTTCCATCGGCGAATTTGACCCCGGTTTGCGTCAGCTCCTCCACCGCCGCGCCTGGTCCGCTCTTGAGCTTGATCGAGCCGTCGATGACGAGGTCGCAGGCGCCGACATCGATATAGTAGCCTGAACCGCGGCGCAGATATTTCATGAACAGGCCCGAGCCGTCATCGCCCCAGTCGAGCAGGAAGCCGGCCTTTTCCAGGTCCGCGTAGAAGTTGGCGTCGCGTTCCTTCATCTGCTGGTAAAGCGGGATCTGGAATTCGTGCAGGATGCGGTAGGGCAGGGAGGCGAAGATCAGGTCGGCCTTGCGCGTCGTCATGCCGCTCTCGACCGCTTGCTCCGAATAGAGCGCGCCCAGCCCGATATCCATAAGCGTGTCGGACTTCACGATGTGCGTGGAGGAACGCTGCACCATGGTGACGTCGGCGCCACCCTCCCAGAGAGCCGCGCAGATGTCGTGGGCGGAGTTGTTGGAGCCGATGACCACGACCTTCTTGCCGCGGTATTTGTCCGGGCCGGGATGGGTCGAGGAATGCTGCTGCTCGCCCTTGAAGATGTCCTGGCCCTTGTATTTCGGCCAGTTCGCCTTGCCGGACATGCCGGTGCCAGCACCAACTGCTTGGGCTTGAGGACGATCTCTTCGCCGTCGCGTTCGACTACAACGGTCCATTCCTTGGCCTTCTCGTCGTATTTCGCGGATTTCGCCGAGGTGGAGGACCAGTAGTTCAGCTCCATCACCTTCGTGTACATCTCGAGCCAGTCGCCGATCTTGTCCTTGGGCGCGAAGACCGGCCAATTCTTGGGGAAATCGATATAGGGCAGATGGTCGTACCAGACCGGATCGTGCAGGCAGAGCGACTTGTAGCGCTTGCGCCAGGAATCGCCGGGGCGCTCGTTCTTCTCGATGATGATGGCTGAAACGCCGAGCTGGCGCAGGCGCGCGCCGAGCGCGATGCCGCCTTGGCCGCCGCCGATGATCACGACATAGGGCTGCTTGCTGCGGCCGAGTTCAGCGAGTTCATCGTCATGCTCCTCGCGCCAGGATTTCCTGTCCTTGCCGTGGCCGTGCTTGGCGCCGAGCGGCCGGGTGAAGCCCGCCTTCTCCTCATGGTCCTTGAGTTCGGCCATGGTGGTGAGCAAGGTCCAGATCAGCTCGCCCTTGAACCGCACCAGGCCGAAACCGCGCGCCACCTCGGTCTCGAAGGTGATCCAGGCGGTGGTGACGCCGTCCGCCTCGGTCGCCTCCTCGCCTTCGGCCACTTTCCAGTTGCTCGGCCGGGTCTCAGCCAGCGTTGCCTTCAGCATGTCGCGGACCTGGTCCTGGCCCTCCATCGTCCTCAGGTTCCAGGTGAAGGTGACGAGGTCGCGCCAGTAGCAATCCGCCTGGAAACAGTTGACCGCCGCGTCGATGTCGCCGGTATCCAGCGCCTTGCCAAACTTGTCGAGCAGCGCTTGCGCCTTCGTTGTGGGTGTTCTCTCGAGCATGGTTTCTCCTCCAGTTGTCAGGTTCATGGCGCCTCCTCCAGGCGCCAGATGGTGCCTCAGGCCATCGCAAAGGGCATGCCAACCACGCTGCACGGTAGAAATCGTAGTGAAATCAGTCCGGCCCAACGAATTCCGGTATTGCGGGCCGTTGCAGCGGTGTTGCGTGCGCCATGGTACGCCACAGTCGATGCAACACCAGACCGTGAGCCCATAAAGACCGAGATTCGGATGAATCGTGGCCTGTCCACTTCTTGCGATCGGGGGGCAGGCCTGTCAGGGCGCTATTTTAGCGGCAGAAACAATTCCACGACGACGTCATGCACCGCCACGTTCGGGAAGAATGAAAAGTGTCGTCGGCAATAGATCGGGAAGTCACGCGCTTCCTCGCCGCTGGCAGGGAGCCAGTCGCGATAGAGGTAGAGCGCGGCGGGTTCCAGATTGTGGGTATTGTGGACGACGCGCAACACCGCGCAGCGCCCGCCAGGGATCACACCAGCCTTCATCTGCTCGTCATCGGCATCGATCGGCTGGTCGGTCCCGACGCACAGGTCCATGCTGTAATCGGCTGGAACCGCGGGGATTCTCTCGGAACGGAAGATGTTGAAGGTCGGGCTCGTCTCGGGCGACAGGCCAGCAGCCTTGCGCCAGGTGATGAACCGCTGGATGGTGTCGCCGAGTGTCGCGCGGTCGCCTCGATGCTCCATGATCGCCACCGGCGTTGGAGGCATATCGCGGATCGTGACGTCGTCTTGTTCATAGGTAATCTGCATGAGCTTGCTCCTTGCGTTGTCCAAGGGCCCGAAGGCCGCAAGCCACGGTGCCCAGTCGGGCGACTTCCGGAACGACGAGGGCGATTGCCCGAACCGTTGCCGAAAGGCGCGGGCGAAGGCGTCCGGTGCATCGTAACCGGCATCCATCGCTATATCCGTGACGCTCTGGGCCTCGTTCGAGGCCAGCCGGTGCGAAGCACGCTTCATACGGGCAAGCTGGACATAGCGATGCACCGACAACCCGAAGGTCGCCGTGAACTGCCGGTGGAAATGGTATTTGGAAAATGCCGCGATGCCGCTCAACGCGTCCAGGTCCAGATTGCCGTCCAAATGCTGGTCGATGTGATCCAGCACGCGTTGCATCCGGGCATGGTAGTTTTGAAGCGACGCCTTCATCGTTCCGTTCTCCGTGGCAGCACCAAATATGGGCAGGCAGACCTGAAGCGCTCGACCGATCTTGCGGTTTTGTCACAGGTCGCAGAACGGCGCCAAGGACCGTTTATGAGCGGGTCTACAGCCTAGTTGGGAGCATCGACCCGCAGCCGCTTCATGCGGCGATGCACCGTCGTGCAGTCGCCGCCGAGGCGCCGCGCCGCCTCGGAGATGTCCCAGCCGGCGGCTACGAGAGTATCCATCGGCGACGCGCGCTCATCCTCGGGGGATGGAGCACGAGGCGCTGCCAGTCGGGCGGCCGGGGCAGGCGGCGTCGCATAGTGGTGTGTGTCGATGGGATGGGCCCAACTGTACTATGGTAGCGCGTAGCGAAGCCCTATCTCACAGGCGAGTGAATTCGCATCATCCCCCATTGACGACCCCGCGAGTTCGCCTTTATGGTCCGCCACCATGAAAACGGCACTCATTCTCGTAGGAAGGCGCGTGGGCAAGGCGGTGTAACCGCCGGGCGAAGACCTCCCATGCGCACCACACAGGCTCCCTCGGGGGCCTTTTTTATTGCCTGAAACACGACTAAACGACCAGCAACGCCCAAATGGCGACAGTACGGGACCAGACCGATGAGCAATGGACAGAACGAGCGGCGCGAAATGGCAAGTAGGGAAATGACTGGCGCCGAAATGGTGGTGCAGGCGCTGAAGGACAATGGCGTCAAGCATGTCTTCGGCTATCCGGGCGGCGCCGTTCTCCCGATCTACGACGAGATTTTCCAGCAGGATGAGGTCGAGCACATTCTCGTGCGGCACGAACAGGGCGCCGGCCACGCCGCCGAGGGCTATGCGCGCTCGACCGGCAAGGCCGGTGTCATGCTGGTGACATCAGGCCCCGGCGCCACCAATGCGGTGACGCCGCTGCAGGACGCGCTGATGGACTCGATCCCGCTGGTCTGCCTGACCGGCCAGGTGCCGACTTCGCTGATCGGCTCCGACGCGTTCCAGGAATGCGACACGGTCGGCATCACGCGGCCCTGCACCAAGCACAACTGGCTGGTGAAGGACGTCAACGAACTCGCCGCGACCATCCACGAGGCCTTCCATGTCGCGACGACCGGCCGTCCCGGCCCGGTCGTGGTCGACATCCCGAAGGACGTGCAGTTCGCCAAGGGCTTTTATGTCCCGCCGCAGATCGCGCCGCGCACCAGCTACCAGCCGAAGGTCCAGGGCGACCTGGACAAGATCAAGGCCGCGGTCGAACTGATGGCCACCGCCAGGAAGCCGGTCATCTATTCGGGCGGCGGCGTCATCAATTCCGGCGCGGAAGCGAGCCATCTCCTGCGCGAACTGGTGGATCTCACCGGTTTCCCGATCACCTCGACGCTGATGGGTCTCGGCGCCTATCCGGCTTCGGGCAAGAACTGGCTGGGCATGCTGGGCATGCACGGCACCTACGAAGCCAACATGGCCATGCATGATTGCGACGTGATGCTCTGCATCGGCGCGCGTTTCGACGACCGTATCACCGGCAGGCTGAATGCCTTCTCGCCGAATTCGCGAAAAATCCACATCGATATCGATCCGTCCTCGATCAACAAGAACGTCCACACCGAAGTGCCTATCATCGGCGATGTCGGCCGGGTGCTGGAAGACATGGTGCGGCTGTGGCGGGCAACCGCCAAGACCGACAAGAAGGCGCTCTATCCCTGGTGGGAGCAGATCGCCAAATGGCGCGCGCGCGATTCACTCGCCTTCAAGATGAACAACGACGTGATCATGCCGCAATACGCCATCCAGCGGCTCTATGAACTGACCAAGAACATGGACACCTACATCACCACCGAGGTCGGCCAGCATCAGATGTGGGCGGCGCAGCACTATCATTTCGAGAAGCCGAACCGCTGGATGACGTCGGGCGGGCTGGGCACGATGGGTTACGGCCTGCCGGCCGCGCTCGGCGTGCAGATCGCGCATCCCGATGCACTGGTCGTCGACATCGCCGGCGACGCCTCGGTGCAGATGACCATGCAGGAGATGAGTGCCGCCGTGCAGCACGACGCACCGATCAAGATCTTCATCCTCAACAACCAGTATATGGGCATGGTGCGGCAGTGGCAGCAGCTGCTGCACGGCAACCGGCTGTCGCATTCCTACACCGAGGCGATGCCGGACTTCGTCAAGCTGGCCGAGGCCTATGGCGGCCACGGCATTCGCTGCGACAAGCCCGACGAACTCGACGACGCGATCAAGGAGATGATCTCGGTCAGGAAACCGGTGCTGTTCGACTGCCGCGTGGCGACACTCGCCAACTGCTTCCCGATGATCCCTTCGGGCAAGGCGCACAACGAGATGCTTTTGCCCGACGAGGCGACCGACGAGGCCGTGGCCAATGCCATCGACGCCAAGGGCCGGGAACTGGTGTAGACGACGAGCCAAGGCAGGGCTTGTCAAAAAGCCGTGCGGAACCAGATAATTAGATCCAGAATTTGAGATTCATGTCATGAACGCACAGCACCTTCAACCCACCGGTTCCGCCTACTTCATCGCCAAGGAAACGGAACGGCCGGAAAACCACACGCTTTCCGTGCTGGTCGATAACGAACCGGGCGTGCTCGCCCGGGTCATCGGCCTGTTTTCCGGGCGTGGCTACAACATCGAGAGCCTGACCGTCTCGGAGACCGAGCATGAAAAACACCTGTCGCGTATCACTATCGTGACGCGCGGCACGCCGCATGTGCTGGAGCAGATCAAGCATCAGCTCGAGCGCATCGTGCCGGTGCACCGCGTGGTCGATCTCACCGTGCGTTCGCACGAGTTCGGGCAGGAGCGGCCGCTGGAGCGGGAACTGGCGCTGGTCAAGGTTGCCGGCACCGGCGAGGCCCGGGTCGAGGCGCTGCGCCTGGCCGACGCTTTCCGCGCCAGCGTCATCGACGCCAACACCGAGCATTTCATCTTCGAGATCACCGGCAAGGGGTCCAAGCTCGACCAGTTCATCGCCATCATGAAGCCGCTCGGCCTGGTCGAGATTTGCCGTACCGGCGTGGCGGCGATGAACCGCGGCCCGCAGGGGATGTAGGCCGACTTAGCCCATCGGAATTTTTGTACGAGGACTGGCGCGACCAACGGTCGGCACTGGCTTTTGTGCAGCCGTCGGAAAGAGACAATAGTACTGACGTATCTGGGAGGATATCATGTCCCTCGACGCATTCCTCGCACTGCTTGTCTACGCCTTCGTGACCTCGATCACGCCAGGGCCGAACAACCTTATGCTGCTGGCATCAGGCGTGAATTTTGGACTGGTCAGAAGCGTGCCGCACATGCTGGGCATCAGTATCGGGTTTCTTGTGCTGCTCCTGGCCGTCGGGCTCGGCCTGGGGGCGGTGCTGACCGCGTTTCCCGCGCTGCACACCGGGCTGAAGATTGCCGGTGCCGTCTATCTGCTCTCCCTTGCCTGGAAGATCGCCATGTCGCGCTCGCTCAGCGGCAAAGGCGAGACGGATGCGCGGCCGATGCGGTTCATCGATGCAGCGGCTTTCCAATGGGTCAACCCCAAGGCCTGGGTGATGGCCATCACCGCGATGGCCGTTTACACCAATCCCGAACGACCATTCCTGTCCGTCATTCTGATTGGTGTGGCTTTCACCGTGGTCAACCTTCCCAGCGTCTCGGCTTGGGCTGGATTCGGCACGGCGTTGCGCGGTTTCCTTTCGGATCCGGTGCGGCTGAAATGGTTCAACATCGCCATGGGCACGCTGCTGGCGGCGACGCTTTGGCCGATGTTGCGCTAGATTATAAGGCTGCCCTCTCGGAGGCCATTTTTCGGAGCCCATCCGACCTCCGGCCTTTAATGATAGCCGGCTGCACAGCTATTGTGCAGTGCACATTAAATCTTCGTAATGCCGTGTTTTGGCCCTTTTCCGACAAACCCGCGTCCTATCTATTCGGCGAAATCGCGGCAATGAGCCGTGAATTGCGCTAGAATACGACCACCTGGCTATGGCGTGTCGGACGGAGAGGTCTTTTGTCGATACGTGGAAAAGTCATTCTGTCGTTGCTGGCGGTCGCCTGTGCGGGTGCGGCCTGGCTCTATCTGTCGCCGGACGCGCTGAACAAGGGCCAGCAGATCATCGGCACAAAGCAGGTCGCCGCGACAGACAAGCCGGCAGCCGACAAGGCGGGCGGCAAACAGGGCGGTGGCGGCAATGGTGCCCGTTCGGCTTCTATCGTTTCGGCGACGGCAACGACGGCTGACTTTCCGGTCCGCCGCTATGCCATCGGCTTCGTCTCCTCTCCGGCCGTGGTCAACATCAACGCGCGCGTCTCCAGCCAGATCGTGTCGATCGACGTCAAGGACGGGCAGATGGTGAAGGCAGGCGACCTCCTGTTCTCGCTCGACGACCGGGCGCTGAAGGCGCAACTCGCCAAGGACCAGGCAGCGCTTGCCAAGGATCAGGCGCTGCTTGCCAGCTCGAATTCCGACCTTCAGCGCGCCAAGGACCTCGTCGCCAAGCAGGCCGGTACGCAGCAGACCTACGACCAGGCCGTTGCCGCGCAGAAGGCGGCGGCGGCGACCGTCGATGCCGACAAGGCAACGATCGACGCGGACAATGTCCAGCTCGGCTTTGCCGCCATCGCCGCGCCGATCGCCGGCAGGCTGGGTGCGGTGAATGTCGCCGTCGGCGACCTCGTGACTGTCAGCAACGGTAACAGCAGCACGGCGACGCCACTGGTGACCATCACCCAGATGGACCCCTTGCAGGTCAACTTCAATCTGCCGGAAAGCAACCTTGCGCTGCTGCACAAGGCGCTTGCCAATCCGCAGCAGAACGCGGTGACGTTGACCCAAAGCGGCGACCCGACGCCGATCGGCAAGGGGACGCTCGATTTCGTGGATTCCAGCGTCGACACCGCGTCGGGCACGATCGCCACACGGGCAAGCATTCCCAATGCCGATCTTTCCTTGTGGCCCGGCCAGTATGTGAATGTCGTCCTTGACGCCGGCATCATGCCGCAGATGACCTCGGTTCCGACCGTCGCGGTCCAGCCCAGCCAGAAGGGACCGTTCGTCTATGTGGTCAAGCCGGACAACACCGTCGAGATGCGGCCAGTGCAGGTGGCGCTGACCGAAGGCCAAAACAGCGCCATCAGCCAGGGGCTGAAAAGCGGCGAGAGGGTTGTCACCGAGGGCCAGACAAGGCTGAAGGACGGCGCTGCGGTGCATGAAGGCAAGGAAGCGCCCAAGGTTGCCCAGGCCAGCAACGCCGGCGAGGCAGGCCAATGATCTCCGAATTCTGCATCCGCAGGCCCGTCGCCACCCTTCTGATGTCGTTCGCCCTCGTGCTGGGCGGGCTGTTCGCGTACAAATTCCTGCCGGTCGCCGCATTGCCGAGCGCCGAATTTCCGGTGGTCAACGTCTCGGCTTCGCTGCCTGGCGCGTCGCCGGAAACCATGGCCACATCGGTGGCGACGCCGCTGATCAAGCAGTTCGCCACCATCGCCGGCATCGATTCCATCTCGACCACCAACGCGCTCGGCCAGACCTCGATCGCCATCCAATTCGTCCTCAACCGGAATATCGATGCGGCCGCGGCCGACGTGCAAGCCGCGATCGCACGCACCCAGAAATCACTGCCGCCGCAGATGACGTCGCCGCCGAGCTATCGGAAGGTCAATCCGGCCGATGCGCCTATCCTGCTGATGTCGCTGGTCAGCGATACGGTTCCGCTGACCGACCTCGATGCCTTCGCCGAAAACGTCATCTCGCCGTCGCTGTCGACCATCGACGGCGTCGCGCAGGTGTCGATCTTCGGCCAGCAAAAATACGCAGTGCGCATCCAGATCGATCCGACCGCGCTTGCCGCGCGGGGCATTTCTATCGATCAGCTGCAAGCGGCTGTGGCTTCGGCCAACAGCAACACGCCGCTCGGCGTGCTGCAGAACAACAAGCAGCAGCTGACCATCACCGCCAACACGCAGCTTACCGATGCAGCCGGCTTCTCCAACCTCATCATCGCCACCAAGAACGGTCATCCGGTGCGGCTGGGCGAGGTGACCCGTGTCGTCGATTCGGTGCAGACCACCACGACCGCAAGCTGGTACGACGGTACCCGCGCGATCATCATGGCCGTGCAACGCCAGCCCGACGCCAATACGGTCGACGTCGTCGACAAGGTCAAGGCGATGCTGCCGTCCTTCCAGGGCCAGATGCCGGCCGCCGCCCAGATCAAGCTGCTCAACGACCGCTCGAGCTCGATCCGCCAGGCCGTCGACGACGTGCAGTTCACGCTGCTGTTGACCATCGCCCTGGTGGTCCTGGTGATCTTCGTGTTCCTGCGCCGGGTGACGGCGACCATCATCCCGGCCGTGGCGGTGCCGATCTCGCTGATCGCCACGCTCGGCGCGATGTTCCTGTTCGGCTTTTCCATCGACAACATCTCGCTGATGGGCCTGACGCTCGCCGTCGGCCTCGTCGTCGACGATGCCATCGTGATGCTCGAAAACATCTTCCGCCACATGGAAGAGGACGGGCTGTCGGCCTTCGATGCGTCGCTGAAGGGCGCGCGCGAGATCGGCTTCACCATCATCTCGATCTCGATCTCGCTGGTGGCGGTGTTCATCCCGGTGCTCCTGATGGGCGGCGTGATCGGGCGCATCTTCAACGAGTTCGCCGTGGTGGTGACCGTCGCCATCCTGGCCTCGATGTTCGTGTCGCTGACGCTGACGCCGATGCTGTGCTCGCGGCTGCTGTCGGTGACCAAGGCCGACCGCGAGGCGCACGGCGCCGGCCACAAGCGCGAGTTCATCACGCGCGGCTATGACTGGATCCTGAGCTTCTGTCTACGGCACACCTTCCTGGTGTTCCTCGTCTTCATCGGCACCGCGGCAGCCTCGGTGTGGCTGATCGAGGTCTCGCCGAAGGGCTTCTTCCCGCAGGAGGATATCGGCCAGATTTCGGTGACCACGATCGCGCGCCAGGACATTTCGTTTGACGCCATGGCCAAGCTGCAAGGGCAGGTGGCCAGCGTGTTCTCGAAGTCGCCCTATGTCGACCACGTGGCGTGGTCGGCGGGCAGTGGCAACAATGCCCTCAACCAGGGGCAGCTCTTCGTCCAGCTCAAGGGCAAGGACCTGCGTCCCGATATCGAGAAGGTGCTTTCGGACCTGCGCAAGCAACTGGCCGGCGTGGCGGGCATCGAGACCTACATGCAGCCGGTGCAGAATCTGCGGCTCGGTTCGCGGTCGTCGGCCAGTGCCTACCAGCTCGTGGTTCAGGGCCTCGATACCGGACAGACCGATATCTGGGCGCAGAAGATGAATGACGCGATGGCGGCCGACCATGCGACCTTCGCCGATGTCACCAGCGACCTGCAGAACAATGCGTTGCAGGCGTCGCTGGTGGTGGATCGCGACAAGGCCGCGCAGCTCGGCATCGACACCGACACGCTCCGCTCGGCGCTTTATGGCGGGTTCGGCACCGACCAGGTTTCAACGATCTTCGGCTCGGCCGACAGCTACGAAGTCATCACCGAACTCGATCCCAAGATCGAATGGTCGCCGGAGCGGATGCTCGCCATCCAGATGCGGACGGCGAGCGGCAGCCTGGTGCCGCTCGGCGCCTTCGCCCGGGTCGATCGCACGGCCGGCGCCTTGACGGTCAATCAGCTCGGCCAGCTTCCGGCCGTGACCATCTCCTACAACCTGCCGCAGGGCGTGGCGCTGGGCGACAGTGTGAAACGCATCGACGCGCTGAAAGAACAGATCGGCATGCCGGCAGCGATCTCCACGACCTTCGCCGGCACGGCCAAGACCTTCCAGGATTCGCTCGCCAACCAGGGCCTGCTGGTCGGCGGCGCCATCCTGACCATCTATATCGTGCTCGGCATTCTGTATGAGAGCTTCATCCACCCGCTCACCATCTTGACGGGCCTGCCGTCGGCTGTGCTCGGGGCGGTTGTCGCCTTGCGCTTCGCCGGCATGGATCTGTCCGTCATCGCGGTGATCGGCATCCTGATGCTGATCGGCATCGTCAAGAAGAACGGCATCATGATGGTCGATGTCGCGCTTGAACTGCGACGAGAAGGCATGTCGGCCACGGATTCGATCCACAAGGCCTGCCTGATGCGGTTCAGGCCGATCATGATGACGACGCTGGCAGCACTGATGGGCACGTTCCCGATCGCGCTCGGCACCGGCGCCAGCGCGGAACTTCGCCAGCCGCTGGGCGTAGCCGTTGTCGGTGGCTTGCTCGCTTCGCAAGCGCTGACTTTGTTCGTGACGCCGGTGATCTATGTCTACATGGAGAATTTCTCGGGCTGGCTGGTCGGGCTCATGCCGAAGCGCAAAGCCGAGTTGCATCTGGTCGAAGAGGGCGATCAGCCTTCGCTGTTCGGCACCAATGACGACATCCCGGGCGAGCCACAGAAGACGGCCGCCGAGTAGCGGGCGGACAAAGCTCCGGTCCCTGTTGGCCCAAGCCATGGAGCTTGCGGCCGGCGGATCGGAACCGTAATTTGCGGCCATGTCCCACGATCATGTCCATGACAACGAACTCGATCCGTTTGCCGCGCGGGTGCGGGCGCTGGAAACCATCCTGACCCGCAAGGGGCTGATCGATCCGGCCGCGATCGACGTCATCGTCGATACCTACGAGACGAAGATCGGCCCGCGCAACGGTGCCAGGGTAGTGGCCAAGGCCTGGAGCGATCCCGCTTTTGCCGAGTGGCTGAAGCGCGACGCGACGCGGGCAATCGAATCGCTGAACTATACCGGCCGGCAAGGCGAGCACATGCAGGCGGTGTTCAACACCGGGGACACCCACAACCTCGTCGTCTGCACGCTGTGTTCCTGTTATCCGTGGTCGGTGCTTGGCTTGCCGCCGGTGTGGTACAAGGCGCCGCCTTATCGGTCGCGCGCGGTGATCGATCCGCGCGGCGTGCTCGAGGAATTCGGGCTGGTGCTGCCGGCCGGGACGAAGATACGCGTCTGGGATTCGACGGCGGAACTGCGCTATCTCGTCGTGCCAATGCGGCCGGAGGGCACCGAAGGCTGGAGCGAGGAGCGGCTGGCGGAACTGGTGAGCCGCGATGCCATGATCGGCACCGCGCTGGCGAGTCAACGGGCATGAACGGGCCGCAAGATCTCGGCGGACAGATGGGATTCGGGCCGGTCGCGCCCGAAAAGGATGAACCCTATTTCCATGCTCCGTGGGAGCGGCGGGCGCTCGGCGTGACGCTCTGCGCCGGCGGCATGGGCGCCTGGAACATCGACGAGAGCCGGCATGCGCGGGAATCGCTGCATCCGGCCGACTATTACAGCTCCAGCTACTATCAGATCTGGATCAAGGCACTGGAGATCCTGCTCAAGCGGCACGGCTTCGTCAGCGAACGCGACCTCGGGGCAGGCGAGGCGATCGATCCGGCGGCGACTCCGAAACGGGTGCTGAAGGCGGAAAACGTTCCGGCTGTGCTGGCCAAGGGCGGTCCGTGTGACCGGCCGGTCGAGACAGCGCCGCGCTTCAAGGCTGGTGATTCGGTGCGGACCAAAAACTTCAATCCGACCGGCCATACCAGGCTGCCGCGCTATGCGCGCGACAAGAACGGGACGATCGGGGCCGTGCGAGACGGCTTCGTCTTCCCCGACAGCAACGCGCATGGGCAGGGCGAGAATCCGCAATGGGTCTATACCGTGGTTTTCGACGGCACGGAAATCTGGGGCGAGGGCGCCGACCCGACACTGACCGTCTCGATCGACGCCTGGGCGAGCTATCTTGAACCGGCGTGAAGTGAAGGGGCCTGCCGCCGGTTTGCCCGCCGGGCTCGACGCACCGGTTTTCGCCGCGCCATGGCAGGCCGAAGCCTTCGCCATGACGGTGGCCCTGCACGACAAGGGCCTGTTTTCGTGGAGCGAGTGGGCGGATGCCCTGTCCGCCGAGGTGAAGAAGCCAGATGCCGCGGCGGACGGCCATGATTACTACGAGCATTGGCTGGCGGCGCTTGAAACCCTGCTTGCTTCCAAGGGGCTGGCCGCCAAGCCTGACGTCGATGCGATGGCGCGGGCCTGGGAGCGTGCCGCGCACGCCACGCCGCATGGCAAGCCGATCCTGCTGGACAACGACCCGCGCGCTGCCAACTGAATGCAGGCTGTTTCGTTCCCTTTACGTTCTTGATTGCGGCTGATAGCCTGGAACCACGGGGGGAGTTCGCCGCCCGCTATGTCGATGCTGGTGGCGGCTATCTTGTGTTTGCCTCGCGAATCCGGTCACACGATTAGATGGAATTTTCACCCCAACAGGATGAGGCGCTGCAAGCGGTCGCCCGCTGGCTGAAGACCGGCAAGCCGCAGCTGTTCCGGCTGTTCGGCTATGCCGGCACCGGTAAGACGACGCTGGCGCGCTATTTCGCCGAACATGTTGACGGCCAGGTGCAGTTCGCCGCCTTCACCGGCAAAGCGGCGCAAGTGCTGCGCTCCAAGGGCGCGGTCAACGCCCGCACCATCCATTCGCTGATCTATAGGCCCAAGGGCGAGGAATCGGTGGCCGACGAGGTGACCGGCAAGACGTCGATGTCGCCGACCTTTTCGCTCAACCGGCAGAGCCCGATCTCGCGCGCGAAACTGGTCGTCATCGACGAATGCTCGATGGTCGACGAACAACTCGGCCGTGACCTGATGAGTTTCGGCACGCCGATCCTGGTGCTGGGCGATCCCGGCCAGTTGCCGCCGATCTCGGGCGGCGGCTTCTTCACCGATCACGAGCCCGACTTTCTGCTGACCGAGATCCACCGGCAGGCGCGCGACAATCCGATCCTGCGGCTGGCGCTCGATGTGCGCGAGGGCCGCGAATTCATGCGCGGCGACTATGGCAGCGCGCAGGTGATCGGCAAGGAAGACGTCAACCAGGAACTGGTGCTGAGGGCTGATCAGGTGCTGGTCGGCACCAACCGGACGCGGCGGCGCTATAACCAGCGCCTGCGCGAGTTGAAGGGCTTCAATGCGGATTACCCACAAGCGGGCGACAAGCTGGTGTGCCTGCGCAACGACCCAGCCAAAGGCCTGCTCAACGGCTCGCTGTGGAAGGTTATGACCTCGTCGCGCGAGACGGTGAAGCCCGGCATCAACCTTCTGGTGTCGCCCGAGGAGGACGATCCGGATCGTGGCGTCGCCAAGATCAAGCTGCTCAAGGCGGCGTTCGAAGATCCGGACGCCGAAATCCCCTGGCAGCAGAAGAAGCGCTTCGATGATTTCGACTATGGCTATGCGCTGACCGTGCACAAGGCGCAGGGTTCGCAGTGGAACGAGATCGTGCTGTTCGACGAAAGCTGGGCCTTCAAGGAAACGCGCCAGCGTTGGCTTTATACAGCCATCACCCGGGCCGCTGAACGACTGACGATCGTCAGATAGAAGGGGTCGGCGGGTAGGTGGAAAACCGTTTCATCCTCTTTCTGGAGCGGCCGTGGCCTCCTGGCCCGTCGGTCGCGCCCCGAGCCATTCCCAGGCAGCAGCTTCGTCCTCGATCTGGAAATGCCTGAATTCGACGGGCGACGAAGCGGGCAAGGCGCGCCGTGCGTTCGGCGTCCAGTCAGGGGCGCCGATCGCCGCGCAACGGCCAATATGTTCCAATGCGTGGACGGCACCCTTCTTGATGGTCTCATCGGAGATGTCCGCCCAGTCGACGCCCTCGTGATCGACTATGCGCACGGCCACGTCGATTCTCTGATGGAGCAAATAGGCCGCCTCGAGCAGGCCAAACAGGTTCTCGGCATCGGCGGCCGAGACATGGCCAACCACATCGATGGCAAAGAGGTCGTCGCGGCTGGTATCGATGCGGCGGATCGCCGGCACGGATTGGAGGAAATTCAAGGTAGCGCCTCCTTTTCGTGGAGTATGTTGGTCTTCTGGAACACCGGAAAGGCCCTATCTGTTCCCGTTAAAGACGCTATAGATGCGCCGTCTCAAATGCGCCGTGCCGGAACGAATAAGCGTGGCGCGCCTCGATAGCCTGTTTCACGGACGCCAGCCCATGCCCGCCAAGCTTTCCGTCAACCTCAACGCCATCGCCATGCTGCGCAACCGGCGCGACCTGCCATGGCCCAGCGTAATCGGCGTCGGCCGCCTTGCCCTTGCCGCCGGAGCGCATGGGCTGACGGTGCATCCGCGCCCCGACGAACGTCACACCCGGCATTCCGACCTGCCCCAGATCAGGGCGCTGATCGACGACGAATTCCCGCAGGCGGAATTCAACATTGAGGGCTACCCAAACGAGGATTTCCTGGCGCTTGTGGAGAAGCACCAGCCTGAGCAGGTGACGCTGGTGCCCGACGATCCGGCACAGGCAACCTCCGACCACGGCTGGAACTTTATCGCCGATGCGGCGTTCCTGGCGCCGATCGTCAAGCGTCTGAAGAAGGGCGGTTTCAGGGTCTCGCTGTTTTCCGATGCCGATCCCGCCGGCATGGCGGCCGCGCGCGACACCGGCGCTGATCGTATCGAACTCTATACCGGTCCTTATGGCAGCTACCATTCCGATTCGGGTAAGGCGGCCAAAGAGTTGGAAAGATTGGGAAAAACCGCTGACGCGGCGTTTGCCGCCGGTCTCCAGGTCAATGCCGGGCACGATCTGACGGTGGCCAATCTGCCCGCGCTGGCAAAGCGCATTCCGGCATTGGCCGAAGTGTCGATCGGACATGGGTTGACAGCCGACGCGTTGGAGTATGGCATGGCCGGCACAGTGGGCCGGTTCCTCAGGGCTTGCGGCTGGTAGGGGGTAATGCTTCGTATTGGTATGGCAGCCATCGCGTGCATTTGATATCGTGTCGCAGCATGGATAAAGCACCGCGCGCTAGTCGGAGAGTGGTCGATGGCCCTTGCCAATAGCGGGAGCGAGGCTGAAACCGTCGAGCAATCGAGCCATGCCGCGGTCGAGCAGCACAGCACCAAGGTTCTGATGCTGGGCGCGCTCGGTGTCGTCTATGGCGACATAGGCACGAGTCCCATCTACGCCTTCCGAGAGGCGCTTCACGCTTCGCCCGGCATCGCAACGCGCGTTCACGTGCTTGGCGTGCTGTCGCTGATCGTCTGGGCGCTGACGATCATCGTGACCATCAAATACGTCGCCTTCGTGCTTCGTGCCGACAACAAGGGCGAAGGCGGCACGCTGTCGCTGATGTCGTTGGCACGCAGCGCCTATCCCAAAGGCGCCCGGCTGATCCTTGTGATCGGCCTTTGCGGCGCGGCGCTGTTTTTCGGCGATTCGATCATAACGCCGGCCATCTCGGTGCTGTCGGCGGTCGAAGGCCTTACCGTGGTGACCCCAACGCTGGGCGCCTATGTCGTGCCGATCACGCTGGTCATCCTTGCCATCCTGTTCTCCGTGCAACGCTTCGGCACGGGAAAGGTGGCGGCGGTGTTCGGGCCGGTGACAGCGCTGTGGTTCCTGGCCATCGGCGTTGCCGGCCTCTATCATTTGAAGGATGATCCATCGGTCCTGCTGGCCATCAATCCCTATTACGCGGTCGCTTATCTGGCCAGCACACCGACCGCCGCCTTTGTCACCGTCGGCGCCGTGTTCCTGGCGGTAACCGGGGCTGAGGCGCTTTATGTCGATCTCGGCCATTTCGGACGCAAGCCGATCGTGCTGGCATGGTTTTCCGTGGTTTTCCCCTGCCTGCTGCTCAACTATTTCGGGCAGGGCTCCTTTGTGCTCGCCCATGGCGGGAAACCGACCAATCCGTTCTTCGAGATGTTGCCTGACTGGGCACTGATGCCGATGGTGGGACTTGCAACGGCCGCGACGGTCATTGCCAGCCAAGCGGTCATTTCAGGGGCTTTTTCGCTGACCCGCCAGGCGGTGCAGCTCAATCTTCTGCCGCGCATCGAGGTGCAGCATACGTCGGAAATGCAGTCCGGGCAGATCTACATGCCGCGTGTCAACCTGCTCATCGCGATGGGGGTGATGCTGCTGGTCGTCGGTTTCGGCAGTTCGAGTTCGCTGGCGTCCGCCTATGGCATCTCGGTGACCGGCGAAATGCTGATGACGACGATCCTGCTGTTCGTGGTGATGCGCAAGATGTGGAAATGGAAGCTGGCGCTGGCCCTGGCGCTGACCCTGCTGTTCGGCGTCATCGACAGCGGCTTCTTCCTGGCCAATGTCGTGAAGATCGTGGAAGGCGGCTGGGTCTCGATCACCGTTGCCTGCCTGATGGGGCTGATCATGTGGACGTGGATACGCGGCACCCGCTATCTCTTCGACAAGACCCGCCGCAACGAAATCCCGCTCGATTTCCTGGCCGGCAATCTGTTGAAGAAGAAGCCGCAGCTGGTGTCGGGCACCGCGGTGTTCCTGACCAGCGATCCGCTCAGCGCGCCGACCGCGCTGATGCACAGCCTGAAGCACTACAAGGTGCTGCATGAGCAGAACGTCATCCTTTCGGTGGTGACCGCGCCGCAGCCCGTCGTGCCCGACAGCGAACGCGTCAAGATGGAGACGGTCAACGAGTTGTTCATGCGGGTGACGCTGACCTTCGGCTACATGGAACAGCCCAACATCCCGCGCGCGCTGGCGATCTGCCGCAAACAGGGCTGGAAGTTCGACATCATGACGACGTCGTTCTTCCTGTCGCGGCGGTCGCTGAAAGCCTCGCCTAATTCAGGCATGCCGGTATGGCAGGACCGGCTGTTCATCGGCTTGGCGCGCTCGGCGGCCGATGCGACGGAGTATTTCCAGATCCCGACCGGCCGCGTCGTTGAAATCGGCACGCAGGTCGCCATTTGACAGACACGTGCTCGCTGTCCCGCGGGTTTTGCCATGGGTCCGGACATGAGCCCGCGAATGTCGCATTGACCGGCATTCGTTCGAATTCGCCCACAAGAAGCCGCGCGCTGCCACCATGAGTGCCATAACGTTACGGCACTTGATATTGCATTGCAGCAAGCGTAGAGCACCGCGCGTTTATCGGAGTGTCGTACATGGCCCTTGCCAGTGCTGGTAGTGAGGCAGAACCCGTCGACCAATCGAGCCATCCCGAAATCGAACAGCACAGTACCAAGGTGCTGATGCTGGGCGCGCTCGGCGTGGTTTATGGCGATATCGGCACCAGCCCGATCTATGCGTTCCGCGAGGCGCTGGTCGCGTCGTCGGGCGGGCAAGTTGCCGACCGTGGCGACATTCTTGGTGTTCTGTCGCTGATCATCTGGTCGCTGACGATCATCGTCACCATCAAATACATCATGTTCGTGCTGCGCGCCGACAATCGCGGCGAGGGCGGTGTGCTGTCGCTGATGGCGCTGGCCCGCGGCAGTTTTCCGAAGCGCTCGGCGCTGATGCTCGGCATTGGCATCGTCGGCGCCTCGCTGTTTTTCGGCGACGCGGTCATCACGCCGGCGATTTCGGTGCTGTCGGCGGTCGAGGGCATGAATGTCGTCACCCCCACCTTCCAGCCCTATGTCGTGCCGCTGACGCTGGTCATCCTCGCCATGGTATTCGCGGTTCAGCGTTTCGGTACCGGTGGCGTGGGGCTGGTCTTCGGCCCGGTGACCGCGATCTGGTTCCTGGCCATCGGCCTTTCCGGTCTCAAGCACATCATCGCCGA
Organism: Mesorhizobium sp. B2-3-11; assembly: GCF_006442215.1. Taxonomy (NCBI): domain Bacteria; kingdom Pseudomonadati; phylum Pseudomonadota; class Alphaproteobacteria; order Hyphomicrobiales; family Phyllobacteriaceae; genus Mesorhizobium; species Mesorhizobium sp. B2-3-11. The sequence continues at coordinate 110,245 of NZ_VFVS01000013.1, forward strand.
TCCGGAAATCCTGTGGGCGATCAGTCCGCACTATATCGTCGCCTTCCTGATCCATTCGCCCGACGTCGCCTTCGTCACCATCGGCGCCATCTTCCTTGCCGTGACCGGCGCGGAAGCGCTCTATGCCGATCTCGGCCATTTCGGCCGCAAGCCGATCGTGCTTGCCTGGCTTTCGATCGTGTTCCCCTGCCTGCTGTTGAATTATGCCGGGCAGGGCGCCTTCGTGCTGGCGAAGAACGGTGTGGTCGGGCACCCGTTCTTCGAGATGAACGAGGGTTGGACGCTGATCCCGATGGTGGTGCTGGCGACGGCGGCTACCGTCATCGCCAGCCAGGCGGTCATTTCAGGGGCTTTTTCGCTGACCCGCCAAGCGGTGCAGCTCAACATGTTGCCGCGGCTGGAAATCCTGCACACATCGGAAAAGCAGTCCGGCCAGATCTACATGCCGCGCGTCAATCTTCTGCTGGCCCTGGTGGTGATGATGCTGGTGGTCGGCTTCGGCGAATCGAGCAAGCTGGCCTCCGCCTACGGCATCTCGGTAACCGGCAACATGCTGGTGACGACGGTGCTGCTCTATGTGATCATGACCCGTATCTGGAAGTGGAAGCTGTCGGTGGCGATCCCGCTCACCGTGCTGTTCGCCTTCATCGATGTCGGCTTCTTCGCCTCCAACATCGTCAAGGTGTTCGAAGGCGGCTGGGCGTCGCTGGTCGTGGCCTTCACCATCGTGCTGGGCATGTGGACTTGGGTGCGCGGCAGCCGCTATCTCTTCAACAAGACGCGCCGCAACGAGATCCCGCTCGATTTCCTTGCAGGCAATCTGCTGAAGAAGAAGCCGCAGCTGGTATCCGGCACCGCGGTGTTCCTGACCAGCGATCCGCTCAGTGCGCCGACCGCCTTGATGCACAGCCTCAAGCACTACAAGGTTCTGCACGAGCAGAACGTTATCCTTTCGGTGGTGACTGCCCCTCAGCCGGTGGTGCCCGACAGCGAGCGCGTCAAGATGGAGACGGTCAACGAGCTGTTCATGCGGGTGACGCTGACTTTCGGCTATATGGAACAGCCCAACATTCCACGCGCACTGGCGATCTGCCGCAAGCAGGGCTGGAAGTTCGACATCATGACGACGTCCTTCTTCCTGTCGCGGCGCTCGCTCAAGGCCTCGCCCAATTCCGGCATGCCGCTATGGCAGGACCGGCTGTTCATCGGCCTGGCGCGCACGGCGGCGGATGCGACGGAGTATTTCCAGATCCCGACCGGCCGTGTGGTAGAAATCGGCACGCAGGTGGCGATCTGACGAGGTCGATCGCCTCGGCCTGAACGGGGAGGCTGAGATGGGCGGCGAATTGGTGCTTGTCACAGGCGGATCGGGTTTCCTCGGTGCACATTGTATTCTTGCCCTGCTGAAGGCGGGCTATCGCGTGCGCACGACGGTGCGCGCCGCCAAGCGCGAAGCCGACGTTATCGCCATGCTCAAGGCCGGCGGCGGCGAGCCGGGCGACAGGCTTTCCTTTGCCATCGCCGACCTCATGAGCGATGCCGGCTGGCCCGACGCTATCGCCGGCTGCGACTATGTCCTGCATGTCGCGTCACCGTTCCCGCCCGGTGTGCCGAAGCATCAGGATGACCTGATCATCCCGGCTCGCGAAGGCGCCTTGCGCGTGCTCAGGGCGGCGCGAGACGCCGGCGTCAAACGCGTCGTGCTGACATCGTCCTTCGCCGCCATCGGCTATGGCAAGATGCCGCCCGGCGGCCGGCCCTTCACCGAGGAGAGCTGGACCGATCCAACGGCCAAGGTCAGCGCCTATGTGAAGTCGAAGACGCTCGCCGAAAGCGCGGCCTGGGATTTCATCGCCGCCGAGGGTGGCAAGCTGGAGTTGGCCGTCGTCAATCCGGTCGGCATTTTCGGACCAGTGCTCGGGTCCGACCATTCGACCTCCACCGAATTTGTTCAGCGCATGCTGAATGGTGCCATACCTGGGTTGCCGCGCCTGTCCTTCGGTGTGGTCGACGCGCGCGACGTGGCGGACCTGCATGTGCGCGCAATGACCAATCCCGCCGCCAGTGGCGAGCGTTTCCTGGCCGTTGCCGGCGATTTCATGACCGTGCGGGAGATCGCCCAGACGGTGAAAACGCGGCTCGGCGCTGCCGCCTCGCGGGTCACGACGCGGGAGCTTCCCGATTGGTTGGTGCGGGTGTGGGGCTGTTCAACGCGGAAGCCGCGCAACTCGTGACGGAACTCGGCAAGGTCAAGAACGCCACCGGCGCCAAGGCGGTGCGCATGCTCGGCTGGGCGCCGCGCTCGCGCGAGGACGCGCTGGCCGCCACCGCGGAAAGCCTGGTGCGGCTCGGGCTGGTCAAAACGCCGAAATAGCGCGGCGGGAGAAAGACTTCCCGCCGCGCTGGTTTCAGCCTGCCAATGCGGACTTGTTGGCCTCGAGGAACTGCTTCAGCGGTACCGACTTCCGGCCGGAAAGCTTTTCGACGGAGTCCGTCACCATCCCAAGGCCGCCAACGCGCGTGGCAGCGTCGAAGGATACGAGAAGCCGGGCGATGGGCTCGGGAAGGCCTGCGCCCTTCATCCCCTCGGTCAAGGCCTCGTCCGAGAGCTGAATGACCTGGATCTGCTTGCCGGTGACTTCGGTGACAAGTGCCGCGACTTCGGCTGACGTATAGGCCCTGGGGCCGGTCAGCGTATACGTCTGGCTTTCGGTGTTGTCCGAAGCCAGCCCCGCGGCTATGGCGGCGGCGAGATCGTCACGCGCGCCATAGGAAATGGCGCCGTCGGCCGCGGACGTATACCATTGGCCCGATGCGAGGATTTGCGGCATCGCCATGAACAGGTTCTCGTCGTACCAGCCATTGCGGAAGATGGTGTAGGGAATGCCGCTGGCCTTGATCGCCTGTTCGGTGTCGTAGTGGTCGGGAGCAAAAAGCACGGCGGAACCCGGCTCGGTGTTGGGCAGCGAGGTGTAGAGCAGGTGGCAGACGCCAGCCTGCCTAGCCGCGGCCACGGCGGCAAGCTGCTGCTCGCGCCGCTTTCCCTGGATCGCCAGCTCGTTGGTCGAAATGATGAGCGCCCGATCGGCGCCCGCGAAGGCTTTGGCAAGCGAGGCCCGATCGTCAAAGTCGGCCTCGCGAACAGTGACGCCGCGCGCCGACAGGTCGGCAAGATTGGCGGGCGTGCGGGTCGTGGCGATGATCCGGGCCGCCGGCACCTCTAATGTGTCCAGCAGATGGTTGATGACGCTGCGGCCGAGTTGGCCGGACGCGCCGGTGACGAGAAGAGTTGCGGTCATGGAGGATCCTGACATTGCGCCGGAAGGGCGGTTCGGGTGGTGGTCTCAAAAAGAGACCAGCACTAAAATAGGAATTGACCCACCGCCGTAAAGAAGGCAGTTTTTGGGGAGGTAGGCACACGCAGGGAACCAGTCATGGACAGCCGGACCGTCAATCTGAAATCCAAACTCGAAGTCTACAAAGCAATGACCGAAGGCGGAAACATTGCCGATTGCCCGGTCCGTGACGTCATTCAGGGGCTCAATGGTAAATGGAACTCGCTGTTGACGGCGGCCCTGGCAGAGCAGCCCTATCGCTTCGGCGAGCTGCGGCGGCTGGTTCCCGACATTTCGCAGCGCATGCTGACCCAGACGCTCTATGATCTGCAGCGCGACGGCTATGTGCGTCGCGAGGTGTTTCCGACCAAGCCGCCCAGTGTCGAATACAGCCTGACCGACCTTGGGCGCTCGATGTTCGACGCTTTGCAGCATTTGTTGAATTGGGCTGAAAACAACCACGACGCGGTGCGCGACGCGCGCACTTCCTTTGATTCGACACAGGCTTGACCCAGCCGGTTAGCATTCGGTATCGCGACTTGATTTCATCCGGCGGCTGAAGGATTGTCCCGGCCAGTGCGGCTTGGGGGCAACGGCATTTCCTACGATATCGCAATTGCAGGCGCCGGTCCGGCTGGGCTGGCCGCGGCGCTCTATTTCAAGCGCGCCGGCCACCGCGTCACCATCTTCGAGCGCTTTGAGGAACCGAAGCCGGTAGGCTCCGGGTTGATCCTGCAGCCGACCGGATTGACGGTGCTTGCCGATCTCGGCCTGCTCGACGACATCATGGCACTGGGCAGCAGGATCGACCGGCTGCATGGCGCCGATGCCTCGACCGGCCGCACCGTGCTCGACGTCCGCTACGACGCCCAGCACGGCGGTCGCTTCGGCCTGGCGGTGCACCGGGCGGCTCTGTTGGGCGTGCTGTTTCGCGCTGCCCGGCGTGAGACCATCGCCATCGAAACCGGCGTCGAAATCGAGACTTTGGACACCGGCGACCGGGCGACGCTGGTCCGTGGCAATGGACGAAGGGCGGGGCCGTTCGATCTTGTCGTCGACGCCAGCGGTTCGCGTTCGAAACTGCGGCAGTGCGCCGGCAATGCCGGGGCGCCACGACCACTCACCTATGGCGCATTCTGGGCATCGCTCGGCTGGCGCGGCGAGGGCTTTGACGAGCACGCGCTTCTGCAGCGCTACGACAAGGCCAGCGTGATGATCGGCGTGCTGCCGATCGGCCGGCCGGAACCCGATGCCGAAAGGATGGCGGCCTTCTTCTGGAGCCTGAAACCGGCGGATGCCGATGCCGTGCGCAACCTTGGCATCGATGCCTGGAAGGAGCGGGTGGTGCGGCTGTGGCCGCAAGCCGAGGCGTTCACCAGCCAGATCGGCAGTTTCGACCAGCTCTCGCTGGCCCGCTATGGCCATCACACGATGAAGTCTCCGGTTGGCCGGCGGTTGGCCGTGGTCGGCGACGCCGCGCATTCGACCAGTCCGCAGCTTGGCCAGGGCGCCAACATGGCGCTGCTCGACGCCGCGGCGCTCAGCCATGCGCTGGCGCGAACGGGCAGCGTCGAGGCTGCTCTCGAAGGCTATGCGAAAGCGCGGCGCTGGCATGTGCGGGCCTTCCAGGCGCTGTCGCTGGCATTCACGCCCTTCTACCAGTCGGACTCCGTGGCGCTGCCTTTCATCCGCGACAGGCTGGTGGCGACGATTGCCAAGATTCCGCCGGCGCCGCGGTTCCTGGCCTCGATGGTGGCCGGCACGGTGATCGATCCGTTCAGGCGAGCTGGGCTTGCCGAAGCGCGCTGGCCGGATCGCGTTGCCGAATGAGGCTCGATAGAAAAGACCCCTTCGCCCACAGGAAAGCATGCAGGCGCTGCGGATAGTCCGGCGCCACGGCTTGCCCGATCGACCGGCGGTCGCTCAACGCTTTGCGCCAGGCCTGGACAAGCGGCTTGCCGTCCAGGATGCCGAAATCGCCGATCCTGTCGAAAGCGTCGAGATAGCGGAAGACCGGCCCGTAAACGGCATCGACGAGGGAAAAGCGGCTGCCAGCGAACCATGGCCCGCTCCGCAGGGTATCGTTAGCGAGTTCAGCCTCAATGCAGTCAAACATCGCCGACAGCGCGCTAGACTCGGCGAGGAATCCAGCCTCGCTCGGCGCTGAATAGAACCGGCCGATGGCGTTGAGGATGGCTGAGCCATACTCGATCCAGGCACGGTGCCGGGCGCGGGCATAAGGGTCGGCAGGGTGGAGCGGATTGGCCTGCGTTTCCTCGAGGAATTCGAGGATGACCGCGGATTCGAAGATTATCGTCTCGCCGCCATTTTGCCGTACGCGCAGCAGCGGCACCTTGCCGAGCGGCGAGATCGCCTTGAACCAGTCCGGTTTGCCGGCGAGGTCGATGTCGATCCGCTCGAAGGGTACACCTTTCTCGGCCAGCGAGATCGCGGCGCGCTGGACATAGGGGCAGAGCGGATGGCTGACGAGAACGAGGGTGTCGGCGGGTTTCATAGGAATGTGCCTTTCAACATCGATGCAATTGCATTTATGTAGATGCATATGCATTGATCGTCAAGCTTGATGCATCTGCATCTATCGCCTAGGGTGGGCCATGACCGAAAGAGCCAAGCCTTCGCCGGATGCCATCAAGGCCTGGGCCCGCCTGATGCGGGTTTCGCGCCAACTGATGGAACGGGCCGAAGACGCGCTGAAGGAGGGCGGCCTGCCGCCGCTCGCCTGGTACGATGTGCTGCACGAGCTTGCCGAGGTGGGCGAGGGCGGCTTGCGGCCGTTTCAATTGATCGAACGCACCCTGTTCGCGCAGTACAACATCTCGCGTCTACTGGCCCGGCTCGAGGCCGACGGGCTGGTCGAGAAACTGCCGGTGGCCGATGACGGCCGTGGGCAAACCATTCGCATCACGGCCAGGGGACGTGAGACGCGCCGCCGCATGTGGGCGGTTTACGGACGTTCGATCGCCGAACTGGTGGGTGCCAAGCTCTCGCCGGATGAGTTGAGCACGGTCTCGGCACTGCTCGGCCGGCTGCGCCATCCGCCTGCCGCGGACTGATTCCGCAGGGACGAGCCCGGCCTGGCGGGTCAAGGCAGATGGCTGCCCCAGAGAAAAGACAGCGTCGCCAGCACACCGAGCGCCGCGCGAACTAGGTGCAGATTGCCCCATCTGACGATCAGCGCCCTGGCCAGCGGATTGGCCGCTTGCGGGTCCATTGCCTCCAGCACTCGATTGGTCGGCATCATCACAACAAGGGTCCACGGCCAGGGCAGGATGATCGTCACCGCGCCGCTGAGAAAGGCAAGCCCGCCGGTCTGCCACCAGGCGACAAGGCCGAGAACGCAGGCGACGATGGCGATCGATGCCTGCATGGCCGCACCGCGTTTGTAGGAAGGCTGCCATTCCTGGAGCAGGGACCTGTCATCCAGCCGCAACCGTGCCGGCTGCTCGGCCACGCTGACATAGATCGCCGCACCGGTGAACACGGCGGCTATGGCCAAGGCCAGCAGACCGGCCAACATGTTTCCTCCCCTTAGGATAACGGCAGCGAAGCCGTCCGAAGAGAAATAGGGCTTGCAAGGTTCGGTGCAATAGGCCATAGAGGAGGAAGCGAACCGTAACGTACGGTACGGTTGCCGAAAATGACTGGCTTGGCCGTCCGCGAGGGAAGAGCGTGTTGCACATCGTGCCCGACATCGACAATAGCGAGACGCTGACGGAGCGGCAGCAGGCCGTCCTGGATGCGGCACTGCGGCTGCTGGTCGAAGACGGCGACAACCTGACCATGACCGCCGTGGCCCGCCGCGCGAGCTGTTCCAAGGAAACGCTCTACAAATGGTTCGGCGACCGCGACGGGCTGCTGACGGCGACCGTGCAGTGGCAGGCGTCGAAGGTGCGGGTGGCGCAGGTTGACGGGAAGGGGCTCGACCTTGCCTCGCTGACGGCGAGCCTCGAGCGCTTTGCCAGCGACTGGCTCATGGTCATTTCGAGCGATACCTCGATCGCGCTCAATAGGGTGGCGGTTGGTCATGCGGGGTCGGGTAAGGACAACCTCGGCGCCGTCGTGCTGGAGAATGGGCGCTTTGCACTGGCCAAGCGGCTGAAGCCGGTGCTGGAAGCCGGCCGGCAGGCGGGGCTCCTTGAATTTGCGGATGCCGAGACGGCCTTCCGGACCTTTTTCGGGCTGGTTGGCCGGGATGTGCAGATCCGTCTGCTGCTCGGTGACCGGCTGGAATTGACTGAGGCGGCGATCGGCGGCGATGCCATCCGCGCGACGCAACAGTTTCTCGCTCTTTTCGGAGCAAAAACCGGGCCTCAAGGCCTTTGATCTTCAAAACGGGAAGGAAGTAAAATGCGTGTCTATTACGATCGTGATGCCGATCTCAACCTGATCAAGGGCAAGAAGGTCGCCATCATCGGCTATGGCAGCCAGGGCAGGGCGCATGCGCTCAACCTCAAGGATTCCGGCGCCAAGGAGATCGCCATCGGCCTCAAGGCCGGCTCGGCGACCGCCAAGAAGGTCGAGGCCGACGGGCTCAAGGTGATGAGCGTCGCCGATGCCGCCAAATGGGCCGACCTGATGATGATGGCGACCCCCGACGAATTGCAGGCCGACATCTACAAGAACGAGATCGCGCCGAACATCCGCGACGGCGCCGCGATCGCCTTCGCGCACGGCCTCAACGTGCATTTCGGCCTCATCGAGCCGAAGTCGACCGTCGACGTCGTCATGATCGCGCCAAAGGGCCCGGGCCACACTGTGCGCGGCGAATACCAGAAGGGCGGCGGCGTGCCGTGCCTGGTCGCCGTCAACCAGGACGCCTCGGGCAACGCGCTCGACCTCGCTCTCTCCTATGCCTGTGGCGTCGGCGGCGGCCGTTCGGGCATCATCGAGACCAATTTCCGCGAGGAATGCGAGACCGACCTGTTCGGCGAGCAGGTCGTGCTGTGCGGCGGCCTGGTCGAACTGATCCGCGCCGGCTTCGAGACGCTGGTGGAAGCCGGTTACGCGCCGGAAATGGCCTATTTCGAGTGTCTGCACGAGGTCAAGCTGATCGTCGACCTGATCTATGAAGGCGGCATCGCCAACATGAACTACTCGATCTCGAACACCGCCGAGTGGGGCGAATATGTCTCGGGCCCGCGCATCATCACCGCCGAGACCAAAGCCGAAATGAAGCGCGTGCTGAAGGACATCCAGACGGGAAAGTTCACCTCGGAGTGGATGCAGGAATACCGCGCCGGCATGTCGCGCTTCAAGGGGATCCGCCGCAACAATGACAGCCATCAGATCGAGGAAGTCGGCGCCAAGCTGCGCGCGATGATGCCGTGGATTTCCAAGAACAAGCTGGTCGACAAGGCCAAGAACTGAGCGAAATCGACAGGCTCGAAGCCCTCTAACTTCGAACGGTCAAAACCAAAAACGGCGCCAGGTGGCGCCGTTTTCATTTTCTCCACATCAGCCGCAGCCAGCTCAGCTATAGGGCGACCAGCACTGCTGGCGCGGGCCGTTATAGGGCTGGAACGTGTTGTCGTAGGCGCGATATGAACGGTAGCGGTTGTAGCACCACCGGACATGGGCGCTCGAAAGCCGGCCGGCGCGGTAGTAGCGGCGCGGCGCCGGCGTATAGTAATCGTAGTTGTTATAGTTGTTGTACATGCTGCCAAGGCCGAGCCCCAGACCAAGACCGAGGATTGCGGCGGCGCCATCATCGTAGTAGCCGCCGTGATAATAGCGGCGGCCATGGCGCCAGCGCCAGTCATCGCCGCGACTCCAGTTACCGCCACCATTCCAGTGGCGGCCGCTCCAGTTGCCTCCGCCATTCCAGTGGCGGCCGCTCCAGTTGCCGCCACCATTCCAGTGGCCGCCGTTCCAGTTCCGGCGCCATCTCCAATCGCCGCCATTGTTGTTGCCGCCGGCCCAGTCTTCGCGGACCGGGGTGACCGTTGGCGCGGTGCTGGCCGGGATCGATAGATCGGGCTGCAGGATCGGACCGGCGGCGGATGGCGCCGTGATACCGGAGACAATACCGAGCGCAATCAGCCCGGATTTGACAGTGGAAGAAAAGAGCGAATTCATTGCACTCTCCAAGAGATACAGGCCCCACGCCTACCCTGGGAATGAGCCTACTGTGGGCCTTTGCGTCTGAACGGCGGATGAACGGAAAGGTTCCGTCAACCATAGGGCGAAGGCCACCAGGACCAAAGCATCCCTGCTTGTGGTCCCGCGATCTTGTTTTCCGCCGCTCTTGCAGGCAAAGGTCAGGGCATGTCGCTGCGCCTTGCCACCTTCAATGTCGAGAACCTGATGAACAGGTTCGATTTTTCCGGCTATCGCAACCAGCTCAACGAGGATCGCACGCTGGCGATGTTCGATATCCAGAGCGAGGCCGAATACAAGATACTGGAGCAGGCGCGCGCCATCGCGCAATCCGACGACACGCGCCAGCTGACGGCACTGGCCATCGCCGCCACCCGCGCCGACATCATCTGCATGCAGGAGGTCGACAACATCGAAGCGCTGAAGGCGTTCGAGTACGGCTATCTGTTCAAGATGGTGGGGCAGGGTTACCGCCAGAAATACACCACGTCGGGCAATGATTCGCGCGGCATCGATGTCGCCGTGATGATGCGCAACGAAACCGCGCAGGGACAGCCGATCGAATTCGTTCGCATGACCAGCCACGCTTATGTCACCTACGAGCAGTTCGGGTTGCATACGCCGGAGCTGGCGGCCCTCGGCAACCAGTCCAATGAACGCATCTTCCGGCGCGACTGCCTGGAGGTCGACATCAAGGTGGGCGGCGCACCGATGACGCTTTATCTCGTGCACTTCAAGTCGATGGGCTCGCCCCGCAACGGGCTCGACGGACGCGAAGCGACAATGCCGGTGCGCGTCGCGGAAGCGCAGGCCGTGCGGCGCATCATCGAGGAGCGTTTCGGTGTGGATCATGCCGCCGACAAGCGCTGGGCGATCTGCGGCGACATGAACGATTACCGCCAGCGGGTGAAGATCGCCGGCGATGAGGTGGACGGCTACCGTTTCGAGGTGGTTGACGAGAACCTGTCCTGCATCAACGTGCTGACAGCGGGCGGCTTCTGCGAAAACGTGGTGGAGCGCCGGCCGGAAATGAACCGCTGGACCTTCTATCACACACGCGGACCCGAAGAGCGGCATCTGTGCCAGCTCGACTATATCCTGCTTTCCAGGGGACTGGCGGCGAAGAACGCCACCGCGGTTCCCGACATCATCCGCAACGGTCAGCCCTGGCGCACGATCTTTCCCGCGGGCCAGGAAGTCGAGCGCTTCCCGCGCGCCGGCTGGGATCGGCCCAAGGCTTCGGACCACTGCCCGGTGGCGATCAAGCTGGACATGGCATGATGGGGAGTATGGGCCCGGGGCCTGATGGGCAGGATGGGGCCTGAGCCGACATGAGCTTTGATCTTCCACGCAATGTCATCCTGCCGGTCGACGCCATCGATGTGCGCCTCGATGCCGGCCCGCATCCCTTCGCGGTGGATAATGCCGGGGCGATCGCCGAGAACTGGCAGAGCGAGATCGAGACCAATCCGGCGCTCTTCGACGGCACCGTGGTTCTGCTTTCGGAACTTGCCTATCGCGACCGCAGTCTCATTGGCCTCTGCCATGCGGTCAACTACTCGACCTTCATGCTGTGGCGGAAGCGGCGCAAGAATTCCGGCGCCGAACACGCCTATGCCCATGCCGTGCTGGTGGCCGGCGACAATGCGCTGGTGGCGATTCGCATGGGGCCGCGAACCGTCAATGCCGGCCGGGTCTATTTCGCCGCCGGTTCGTTCGAGCCGACCGATTTCCGCGATGGGCTGGTCGATGTCGATTTCAACATGATCCGCGAGGTGCGCGAGGAGACCGGCCTCGACCTGTCGGATGCCAGGCGCGGGGTGCGCTGGCACGCGCTGTCGACGGCAAGCGGCACCGTCATCTTCCGCCGCTATCACGTCGACGAGCCTGCCGATGAGATAGCGCGCCGAATCTTGGCCTTCGTCGCCACCGAAGCCGATCCGGAGATCGAGGGGCCGGTGATCATCCGCCATGCCGACGACCTGCCGGACGGTCTGTCGCCGCACATGGAGCCCCTGATCGAGTGGCATTTCGCGAACGGAAATTAAAATTTCGTGCCGATGTCATGATCGCAGACGCGATGGTCCGAGTGGCTTCTTGCAGATGATAAAACCGTACACGGGCTGTTGCGCGCTCCGCGCCTTGAAGGTGCGGGCAGCGCACCACGGCCGCAGCACCGAAGCCGAAATGCGTGAAATCCTGGAAACGGCTGTGCGGCCGACCAATCGAGTCAAACTCGGCTCCCTGCTCGCCGCCATCGGCCGCGAGGCCGGATTGTCTCAAGAGGATGTCGATACCTTGCAACAGCTTCGCGACAAAACACCGGGCGAGCCGGTGCGGTTCGAATGATCCTCATCGACACCAATGTAATTTCTGAGCCGTGGAAACCTGCACCCGATCCCCGTGTCACAGCATGGATCGACGCGCAGGCCGTCGAAACCCTGCATCTATCGGCCGTCACCGTGGCTGAGCTACGTTTCGGTATCGCGGCGATGCCTGCCGGCAAGCGCCGCACGATCCTGCATGATCGTCTCGAGCAGAAGGTTGTGTAACACCGGCCCGGAGTGCCGGGCTGCCTTCGCAGCTTGCTCCTTTACTCGTGACGCAACGCGTCGATCGGGTCGAGCCTGGCGCCGCGCAGGGCCGGGAAGAAGCCGAACACCATGCCGATCAGCGCCGAGAAGCCGACGGCGAGCAGGATGACCGCCGGGCTCGGCGCGAAGGGTATGGTCAAGGTCATCGAGGCGAGGCCGGCCAGCGCCAGGCCAATCAGGATGCCGATGATGCCGCCGAGCAGCGACAGCACCGTCGCCTCGACCAGGAACTGGATGAGGATGTGCTTTTCATGCGCGCCGATGGCGAGCCTGATGCCGATCTCGCGGGTTCGCTCGGTGACCGACACCAGCATGATGTTCATGATGCCGATGCCGCCGACCAGCAGGCTGACGCCGGCGACCGCGCCCAGCATGCCGGTCATCGTCGTGGTTGCGCTGGCCATGGCGTCGGCGATCTGGGTCATGTCGCGGATGGCGAAATCGCTTTCGCGGTCCGGGGTTATACGGCGTGCATCGCGCAAAATATCCTCGACGCGCGGCTGCAATTCGGTGGTCGGCGTGCGGTCGTCGGCGGCGATGTAGATGTTGTCGATATCGCGGTTGCCGGCGATGCGGCGCTGATAGGCGGCGAGCGGCATCAGCACGACATTGTCCTGGTCCTGGCCGAAGCCGGTATAGCCCTTCGGCTCGAGAAGGCCGACGATCTTGCAGGAGGTGCGGTTGACGCGGATGATCTCACCCTCGGGATCGCCGGTGCCGAAGAATTGCTGGCGCACCGTCTCGCCGATCAGGCACACGCCGGTGCCCGAACGGGTTTCGGAATCGCTGAACGGGCGGCCGGACACCAGTTTCCAGTCGCGCGCGTCGAGATAGGCGCTGTCGGTGCCGGTGACGCCTGAGGTCAGACTTTCAGTGCCGAAGATGACGCGGACCTGCTTCTGCGATGCCGGCGAGATGGCGCGCGCGCCGGAGAGATGCGCAACCAGCGCCGCCAGGTCCTTTTCCGCCAGCGGCCGCACCGCTTGATCGAGCCCGCCCGGACCTCCGGGACCGGCCGGGCGCCCGGCCCGGACGACCAGCAGATTGCTGCCGAGTTTGGAGATGTCGGCCTTGACCTTTTGCGTGGTGCCGGAGCCGATGGTCAGCATGGCAATGACGGCGGCGACCCCGATGACGATGCCCAGCAAGGTCAGGAACGAACGCAGCACGTTGCGGCGGATCGAGCGCAGCGAGAGGCGGATGGTTTCCCAGATCATGGTTATGCCGTCTCCATGTTCCTTGTGTCGGAGGCGACATGGCCGTCGAGGAAGCGGATGGTGCGCTCGGCATATTCGGCGACATCGGCCTCGTGCGTGACCATGGCGACGGTCAGGCCAAGCTCCTTGTTCAGCCGCGTCAGCAGTTCCATGATTTCGTGGGTGCGAGCCGTGTCGAGATTGCCGGTCGGCTCATCGGCGACGAGCAGCGTCGGCCTGGTGACGATGGCGCGTGCGATCGCCACGCGCTGCTGCTGGCCGCCGGAGAGCTCGGCCGGCGTGTGATGTTCGCGGCCGACAAGGCCGACCTCAGCCAGCGCCTGCATGGCAAGGTCGCGGCGCTCGCGGGCGGCGACGCCGCGATAGATCAGCGGCAGTTCGACGTTCTCCGCCGCGGTGGTGCGGGCCAAGAGATTGTAGCCCTGGAAGACGAAGCCGACATAAAGGTTGCGCAACATGGCGCGGCGGTTGCGGTCGAGCCGGCCGGCATCGACGCCCATGAAGGAGTAGGTTCCGGCCGTCGGCGTGTCGAGGCAACCGATGATGTTCATTGCCGTTGACTTGCCGGAGCCCGACGGACCCATGATGGCGACGAATTCGCCGCGCCGAATGGCAAGGTCGACGCCGGCCAGCGCATGCACCTTGGCTTCGCCCTGGCCGTAGCTCTTCCAGACCGTGTCGAAGATAATGAGGGGCGCGCCCGCGGCCATAGCCTCAGCTCCGCGACTGCGAGGCGGTGATGATCTGCGCTCCTTCCTCCAGGCCGGAGGTGATCTCTGTCAGTTCGCCATCGGTGGAGCCGATCTTGACGTTGACCGGATGCGGCCGGCCGTTCTCCAGCACATAGAGCGTGCGAGAACCATCGGTGGGGGCCTTCGCCGCCTGGCGTTGGCGGTCGGGGCGGCCCATGCGGCCGGTGAACAGGTCGCCGAGACTCCAGCCACGCGGGGCCTGCTGCGCCGGTCGGTAGCGGAAGGCGCTGGCCGGCACGGTGAGCACATCCTTGGCCTGCCGGGTAACGACCGAAACGGTGGCGGTCATGCCCGGGCGCAGCAGAAGTTCGCTGTTGTCGACCTCGAGCCGCGCATTGTAGGTGACGACCCCATCCGTCGTGACCGAGGCATAGGAAATGTCGCGGATCTCGGCATCGAACGGCCGGTCGGGGAAGGCGTCGACGGTGAAGCGGGCATGCTGGCCTGATTTGACCGCGCCGATGTCGGCTTCGTCGACCGCCGCCACCAGCTCCATGTTCCTCAAATCCGCGGCGATGATGAACAGCACCGGCGCCTGCAGCGAAGAGGCGACCGTCTGGCCGGGGTCGACCGAACGGGTCAACACGATGCCGTCGATCGGCGCATAGATGGTGCTGTTGGCGAGATCGGTCTGCTGCGATTTCAAGTCTGCATTGGCGATGGCGAGATTGGCCTCGGCGCTGTCGAGTGCAGCCTTGGAGCGATCGCGGGTCGCGGTCGCGGCCTCGAGCGACTGGTCGGTGGCCATGCCGCGCTTGGTCAGGGCCGCCGCGCGGACACGCGCGCTCTCGTTCTCGGTGAGCGTCACCCGGGCGTCCTCGACATTGGCAGCCGCCCCTTTTGCGGACGCTTCGGCCCGTTCGATCTGGACCTGCAGCTTGGCGGTGTCGAGTGCAGCCAGCACGTCGCCCTTCTTCACCTGCTGGTTCTCGTTGACCGTGACCGAGCGTATGATGCCGGAGAGCTGGCTTGATATGTCGACCTGGGTGAGGGGTTGCAGCGTGCCAGTCGCCGAAACCTGGACGGTGAGGTCGGCCTTGGCGGCCGGCACTGTCGTATAGTCGATCTTGGTCGGCGTGCCGGCATACCATTGGTAGCCGGCAAAAGCCGCGACGAGGACGATCAGCGCCAGCAGCGCGTAGAGCCAGCCGCGGCGGCGCGTCCTGCGCCGGCCGATCTGGTCGAGCCCTAGCGCCGTCTCAATGGCGGAATCCGATTCCGCCTTTGGCAGATTGACAATCTGGTCCACGTCGGACCCCTATTATGCGTAATGTCCCTGTCTGTGCACAGATCAGGCTTATCGGTTCAAATATCAAATTAAATTTCGCCCATGTTGGGATTGAGGCAGGAATGCAAACCCGGAATTACTTGCTTTACGATGTGTTTACGACCGAGCGACTGGCCGGCAACCCGCTGGCGGTGGTGTTGGATTGCAAAGGTCTGGACACCGCCGCGATGCAAGCCATCGCGCGCGAGTTCAACCTGTCCGAATCGGTCTTCGTGCTGCCGCCGGACAATCCCAAGCACCGAAACCGCATCCGCATCTTTACCCCCGATTATGAAATGCCGTTCGCCGGCCACCCGACGGTGGGCTCGGCAATCGCGCTGGCGGAACTGGCCGGTGAGGGCGGCGCCGGCATTTTCGTGCTGGAAGAAAACATTGGTCCGGTGCGTTGCGCCGTGAGCAAGCACGATGGCGCCACCTTCGCCGAATTCGACCTCGCCAAGCTGCCGGAGCCGCTGAAGCTCGACGCCGATCCGGAGGCGATCGGCGCGGCACTCGGCCTGACACCGCACGAGATCGGCTTCGAGAATCACCGCGTCGCCTTCTGGTCGGCGGGCGTGCCCTATGTGACCATCCCGGTCGCCAACCTCGAGGCGGCAGGCCGGATCCGGCTGGACAACCAGGCGTGGTCGGAACTAGCGCCGCGCAAGAGCGAATGGGCCTTCGCCAGCCCGTACGTCTATTGCCGTGAAACGGTGAATCACGAAAGCGCGTTCCATGTGCGCATGATCGTGCCCGGCACGCCGTCCTACGAGGACCCGGCGACCGGTTCGGCGGCGGCGGCCTTCGCCGGCGCCATCATGCATTTCGACGGCCCGACGGACGGGGTTTCGCAATTGTGGATCGAGCAGGGACTGGAGATGGGGCGGCCGTCGCGCATTCGCCTCGAACTGACCGTGCAAGGCGGAAAGCTGCAGTCCGCGCGCATTGGCGGCAACGCGATCAAGGTGGCGGAAGGCAAGCTTTTCGTCTGATCGCCTCCGCATTCTTTCCCGGCACGACAAGGCTTGATGCGATTTGTCGGGAAATGATTCCAGCAGGGCTGGACAGGACCGGTGTCGGCGGCTATATGCCCGCCAACGCCGGTTTTTGCCGGCCGAGTGGGTGCGTAGCTCAGTTGGTAGAGCAGCTGACTCTTAATCAGCGGGTCCACAGTTCAATCCTGTGCGCACCCACCAAAATCTAACAAAATCAATTTGTTGGACGAGGTGAGGGACCCCGATGGATGCAGGCGGAGGTCCGTGTCCAAATATTTTGGGCCAGCACCCACACTTTTCCGCATCATGCTCTAGACGCGTGTCATGCCATTCTCCCGGCTGCCAAAATGTCGCGCTGGCGGCGGCCGATCGGTGCTTGGCCCTTGGCCTGATCCACAGCCCACTTCGATGATTCCCACCAGTGCGCGAACAAATTCAACCATGTCGTTTGCCGTGATGGCTGCCTTGTCGGGGTTTTGCCCGATGTGCTCGGCGGCTTCGCAACATGAGCGGCGGATGAGATCGTAATGTATATCCCTTTCATCCTCCGGCAACGCCGCCAACTTCATGGCTCGGCTATGAATCAACCGCAGCAATAGTTCGAGAGCTGCTCCGACACTCATGCGTTTGCTCCGCATTGGTCGAGCGTCCCGGCGCTTGAGGGCGCGCGTTTGGAACGTCCGATGAGGAGGCGTTTCCCGTCCCCGCATGGAAGGCTGCATCACAGTCGTTAATATATTCTTTCCTGCTAATATTCCTCCTTCGTTGAGCCTGCGGAAAGGCCGAGCGGCGCCCGGGGCCGCTTTTTGCGGTCGAAATTTCACTCACTCCGAGCAAGGACATCGCGAACCCGCTGTTTTTGGGCCTCTGAAAATTTATGAGGGTTTGTACATCAAGGCGATCCGCGCATTACTTCTCCGACACGCCAGCCTCGGCAAAACTCGCCATTCTCGCATGGCACTCCAGCGCCGAGCGCACGATGTTGACGGCGAGGCACGCGCCAGAGCCTTCGCCGAGCCGCATGCCGAGATCGAGTAGCGGCGGCAGGGCGAGCGCTTCGAGCAGGCCGCGATGGCCCGATTCGGCGGAGACATGTGCGGCGGTCGTATGAGCAAGGCCGGTTGGGTGCAGCTTTGCCAGCGGCGCGGCGGCGGCGGTGCAGACGAAGCCGTCTAGCAGCACGGGTATGCCCAGATGCCGGGCGGCGAGCGTGGCGCCGAAGATGGCGGCGAGTTCGCGCCCGCCGAGGCTGGCTGCGACCCCCAGCGGATCGGCAAGGGCGGCGGCGTGGCGCTTCAGGCCGGCTTCGATGGCGACCACCTTGCGCTTCAGTCCGGCATCGTCGACGCCGGTGCCGCGCCCGGTCCATTTTTCGGCACCCCCGCCGAAAAGCGCCGCCGAAATGGCGGCGGCCGGCGTGGTGTTGCCGATGCCCATTTCGCCAAAACAGACGAGGTCCAGATCTTTCGTCACCGCGTCGTAACCGGCCGAGACCGCGGCGAGGAAGGGTTTCTCATCCATTGCGGGCACTTGGGTGAAATCGCCGGTTGGATGATCGAGGTCGAGCGGGATGACGTCGAGCTCGGCGCCGGCGATGCGGGCGAGCTGGTTGATGGCAGCACCCCCGCCAGCGAAATTCGCCACCATTTGCACGGTGACTTCCGAAGGATAGGCCGACACGCCTTGCGCGGTGACGCCGTGGTTGCCGGCGAAGACGAAGACTTTCACGCGGTCGAGCTTCGGCATGTCACGGCCCTGCCAGCGCGCCAGCCAGGCGGTGATCGTTTCCAGCCGGCCGAGACTGCCTTGCGGTTTGGTCAGCGTGTCCTGGCGGCTGGCAACGGCATTGGCTGCCGCCTCGCTGCCGGCGGGCAGGTCGAGACAGGCGGCGCGCAGTTCATCGAGGGATTTGAAGGGCATGGGGGCAAGGTCTCCGGAAGGGAATCAGGCAAAAGGGGATCAGGAAAGAGCGACGGAAGCGACGAGAAGCACCGCGATCTCGCTCAATTGCTGCAAGGCGCCAACCGTGTCGCCGGTCTGGCCATTGATCTGGTTGAGGCAAAGGGCGTGGAAGGCAGCAAACAGCAGGCCGAGCAGGATGAGCGCGGCAATGGCGCCGCCGGCGCCAAGCAGGAGCAGCGGAATCGCGCCGAGCACGGCGCCGGCTATTGCCATTTCGAGTGAGACGGTGCCGGCGTCTGCCGAGAGGCCGTCGGATCGCGCTGGCGGCAAAAGATGCATAAAGGCGCCGAGCATGCCGCGCGAAGCGGCATGCGCCGCCACCAGAGCGAAGAGGGCTTGCGTGGGATCGGTGAGTTCCGAAAGCGTGCTCCAGCGGATCAGCAGCGATAGCGCCAGCGCCATGGCACCATAGGCACCGATGCGGCTGTCGCGCATGATCTCGAGCTTGCGTCCGCGCGACTTGCCGCCACCGAAGCCGTCGGCGACGTCGGACAGCCCATCCTCATGCAGGCAGCCTGTGGTGAGCACGGTTGCAACAAGGGCGAGGGCGGCCGACGGTCCTATGGCAAGGCCAAACCGTTCCGCCGTGGCAAAGACGATCGCGCCGATCAAGCCGACGACAAGGCCGGCAATGGGGGCGGCCCAGATCGCGGCGGCGAGGCTGCGGCCACGAAAATCGAAGACGGGCAGTGGCAGGCGGGTGAAGAAGACCAGGCAAAGGGCGATGTCATCGAGGACTTGCCGAGGCGACATGGTGATTCTTGGGCGCTTCATGGTCTAGGCCCGTGCAATGGCGTGGAAGAAGGTGCCACTGACATGGCCACGCCGGTAGCCGGAAGCGCCGAGCGGATTGCGCTGGCCGTCGGCGAGGTCGGCCAGCGGCTCATCATTGCCGGTGGCCGTCATCTGCGCATAGTGGAATTCGTGACCTCGGATCAGTGCGCCTTGCGGCCCCAGCGGACAGTCGGCGCGCAGCCGTGCCTCACGGTAGCCGAGATTCATCTTGCGCCTGGCGAAGCTGGTGGAATGGCCGAGCAGGCCGAGCATGCGATGCGTTTCGCCGCCGGCATCCTCCAGCGCTTCACCAAGCACCATGAAGCCACCGCACTCACCATGGATCGGCCTCTTCTCGGCGAAACGCGCCATTCCCACATGGAAATTCGTGCCGGCGGCCAGCTTGCCGGCGTGAAGCTCTGGATAGCCGCCGGGCAGCCAGCAGACATCGCAATCCTCGTCCGGCGCTTCGTCGGCGAGCGGCGAGAACGGGACAATTTCCGCTCCTGCCTTGCGCCAACAGGCGGCAACATGCGGGTAGAGGAAGCTGAAGGCGGCATCCTCGGCCAGTGCGATGCGCTGGCCGGGCGGCCGCAGCGCGTCGGTGAAGTCGCCAACTGCCGGGGCCAGGGGTGTCGCCAGCGCCATGACCGCGTCGAGATCGAGCGACTTCTCCGCCATGTCGGCGAGCCGGTCGAGATGCGCCATCAGATCGTCATATTCGCCGGCCTGGACGAGGCCGAGATGGCGTTCGGGCAGGTTCAACGTGGGATCGCGCAAGATGGCGCCGACGACTGGCAGGCCGATCGCCTTGATGGCGTCGCCGGACAGCCGCCGGTGACGCTCGCTGCCCAGCCGGTTGAGCACGACACCCGCCATGCGCACATCCGGATCGTAAATGGCAAAACCCTTGGCGACGGCCGCCGCCGTGGTCGACTGGCCTGACACGTCGAGCACCAGCAGCACCGGCAGGCCGTAAAGCCGGGCAAGATCGGCGGCCGAACCGGTGCGCCCCGGCGAGGCCGGAATACCGTCGAACAGGCCCATTGCGCTTTCGAGGATGACGAAGTCGGTATCGTCGGCTGCCTGTGCCGCGAGCGCATTGAGCAGCGACGGTGACATCGCCCAGCTGTCGAGGTTGACGCCGGACAGGCCGGTGGCGGCGGTGTGGAAGCCGGGGTCGATATAGTCCGGGCCGGATTTGGCGCCGCGCACCTTCAGGCCGCGCCGGGTGAGCGCGCGCAGAATGCCGATGGTGACGCTGGTCTTGCCCGAGCCGGAGCGCGGCGCGCCGATGATGATCGCGCGCGCCGTCATGCTTGCGCTGCCAGTGCCGCGCGCATCGCGACGATGCCGCCGACGACGATCAGTGCCGGTGAGGCGAGCCCGGCAGCCGCCGCTTCCTCGGCAATGGTGGCGAGCGTGGCCACGACGGTTCGCTCCTGCGGTGTCGTCGCGGCGACAATCACGGCGGCCGGCGTCGACGGCGCCAGTCCGCCGTCGAGCAAGGCGGCTGCTATCAGTGGCAGATTGGCCATGCCCATATAGACGACCACAGGCTGGCCGGTGCGGGCGATCGCCGCCCAGTCGATGTCGTCATCGGTGCCGGCGGCATGCCCAGTCGCCAGGATGACAGCCTTGTTTATGCCGCGCATGGTGGCCGGGATGCCCGTGGCCGCCAGCGCGCTGAGGCCCGATGTCAGGCCCGGCAGCACACGGAACGGGATGTTTTCGCGCGCCAGCGCCAGCGCCTCTTCGCCGCCACGGCCGAAAATATAGGGATCGCCGCCCTTCAGTCTGACGACGCGGCGGCCTTCACGCGCCAGCCGTACCAGCAGGGCGGTGATGTCGTCCTGCTTCATCGAGGGCTGGCCGCCGCGCTTGCCGGCAAAGAAAAGCTCGGCACTTGCGGCAACAGCGACGACATCAGGCGAAACCAGCGCGTCGTAGACCAGCGCATCCGCTTCGGCCAGCGCCGCCAGCACTTCCAGGGTCAGGCAGCCGGGATCGCCGGGACCGGCGCCGGCCAGCCAGACATGGCCCGGCTCAAGCGGACGAGGCTTGAAGTTCAGGCGCGCGAGCGCCCCTTCGAGCGTGGCGTTTCCGCCTTTATTGCTGGTGCTGCCGCTCACAATCCGTCCCGTCCGCGAAAACGCCGCTGATAATGGGCGTCGTATAATGAACTCTCGCCAAAGCTTTCCGCCGCCAGCGAGCGGCCGACGAAGATGAGCGCCGTACGCTCCATCGGATCGGCGGCGAGCTTTGCCTCGATGGTCTCCAGCGTGCCGGTGAGCACCCGCTCATCCGGCCAGGACGCGCGGAAGACGATCGCGACCGGGCAATCGCCGCCATAATGCGGCGTCAGTTCGGCGACGACGCGATCGATGGCGTGGATGGCAAGATGAATGGCCAGCGTGGCGCCGGTGCGGCCGAAGGCGGCCAGCGTTTCGCCGGGCGGCATTTTCGACGCACGCCCGGAGACGCGGGTCAGCACCAGGCTTTGCGCGACTTCGGGAATGGTCAGCTCGCGGCGAAGTGCGGCGGCGGCGGCGGCGAAGGACGGGACGCCCGGGGTCATCGTGTAGGGGATGCCATGCTTTTCCAGCCGGCGGATCTGCTCGGCGACAGCGCTCCACACCGACAGGTCGCCGGAGTGCAGGCGGGCAACATCATGGCCGGCCTTGTGGGCCGCCACATATTCAGCCTCGATCTCATCCAGCGACATCGGCGCGGTGTCGATCAATTTTGTTCCCGGCGCGCAATGCTGCAGCAATTCCGGCGCGACGATCGACCCGGCATGGAGGCAGACCGGGCAACTCACCAGGAGCCTTGCGCCACGCAGCGTGATGAGGTCGGCCGCACCCGGACCGGCGCCGATGAAATGGACGGTCATGGCGCGTCTCCGCTGATGGCAATGGCGCAGGTGACCGCGCCGAGCACGGTGCGCGGACCAAGCAGGCTGGCGCTTTTGCCGGCGACGGCAAGGGCGGAGGCTTCCGAGACCGATGGGGTGCCGGCCAAGTCCCGCGAGAGGCTGGAGTTGCTGAGCGTCCGCGGCGAGGCGGCCTGAAGGGCTGCGTCATCGACGATGATGACCGGAAGGTTCAGTTTTCGACCGGCGGCGGCGATCGCGTCTTCATCCTTCTTGAGCGCCGCGGTAGCCAGTGCCGAAAGAGCCGACATCGCCAGGCCATGCGCTTCGAGCGCGGTTTCTATCGCCGCGAGCACGTCTTCGACGGTTACGCCTTTGCGGCTGCCGATGCCCGCGACCATCATGGCTTCACCCAGCTCCATTGCGTGACAGGCATGGCCGGCCGCCATGCCTGCATGGAGCCGACCGGCGAAGCGCGGGAGATGCCAATGCGGGTGAGATCGCCGCCGCGCTTTGTGTGCTGGGCGAGAAGCAGGGCTTCCATTTCCAGCGTCACCGCGTTGGCGACAAGACGGCCGCCGGCGCGCAAGGCCTTGGTGGCGGCGGTCAAGACGCCGGCGTCGCTGCCACCGCCACCGATGAAGACGGCATCGGGCGTCTCTAGCCTGGCCAGTGCCTTGGGCGCGCTGCCTTCCACAATGACGAGGCCGGGAACGCCGCAGGCAACGGCGTTGTGGCCGATGCGGGCGGCGCGGGCCGGATCGGCCTCGATGGCGATGGCGCGCATCGAAGGGTGGGCGAGCATCCATTCGATGCCAATCGAGCCTGAACCGGCGCCGACATCCCACAGCAATTCGCCGCGCCTCGGCGCCAGCGCCGACAGGGTTACGGCGCGGATTTCGCGTTTGGTGATCTGGCCGTCATGCTCGAACAGATGATCGGCAAGGCCTGATGTGAGCGGCAGCACGCGCGCTTGCGGGTTCGAGTCAATTTCGATGGCCAGCACGTTGAGTGGATTGATGTTTTCGAGGTTGAAGGCGTCGGCACGAACCGAACGCAACGTCTCCTTCGGCCCGCCTAACGCTTCCAAGACCGTCAACCGCGAAGTGCCGAAATCTAGTTCGGTAAGCAGGCGCCCAATTGCAGCAGGTGCATCGCCATCCGATGTCAGCGCCAGGATGCGTGCGTTGGGCTGCAGCAGCGGGCGAATCAGGTCGATCGGGTGGCTGTGCAGTGAGATGATCTCGATGTCCTGCAGCGCCCAGCCAAGACGGGCGGCTGCCAGCGAAATGGCTGACGGCGCTGGGATGACATACATCTCGCGCGGGTTGACCTTGCGGGCGAGGGTGGCGCCGACCCCGTGGAAGAACGGGTCGCCGGAGGCGAGCACGCAGACGTTTCCGCCGGCAAGCGCCAAGATCTCGGCCATTCCGGCATCGAACGGAACCGGCCAAGGTCGCTGCTTGCCCCTGGCGAAGGAAGCGACGAGCGCCAGGTGCCGCTTGCCACCGAAGATGAACTCTGCCTCGGCGATCCGCCGCTTGGCCTCGTCGCCGAGACCCGCTAAACCGTCCTCGCCGATGCCGACGATGGTGAGCCATCTCGAGTTGAGCTTGGCGCCGCTCGGACCCTTAGCAGGCATGATGACCCACCGCATTCTGATCCTTGGCGGTACCACCGAAGCCCGGCAACTGGCCGGAGAACTGGCGGCGCGCGCCGATTGCTCGGTCACGCTTTCCTTGGCCGGCCGCACGCAAAGCCCGGTCGCGCAGGGTGTGCCCGTGCGAAGCGGAGGATTCGGCGGCGTCGATGGTCTGGCTGCTTATCTCAGCGAGACAGGCACTGGTCTGCTGATCGACGCCACGCACCCCTACGCGGCGCGAATCTCCGCCAATGCAGCGATGGCCGCGCGCAAGACCGGCGTGCCGATCCTCGCCCTGCGGCGCCCGGGGTGGGAGGCCGGCCAAGGCGACCGCTGGCTTGAGGTCAACAGCGTTGCCGAGGCCGCGCGGGCGCTTGGCGATGTGCCGCGCCGTGTGTTTCTGGCGCTGGGCCGCCAGGAGGTCGCCGCCTTCGAGGCAGCGCCCCAGCACCATTATCTCATCCGCAGCGTCGATCCGGTCGAGCCGAAGCTGGCGGTTGCCGATGCCGCGTACCTGTTGGCGCGCGGACCGTTTGGCGAGACCGACGAGCGCGTGCTGCTCGAAGAGCATCGGATCGATGTCGTGGTATCGAAGAACAGCGGTGGCGCGGCGACATACGGGAAGATTGCCGCGGCGCGAACGCTCGGCCTCGAGGTGGTCATGGTGCGCAGGCCCGATCTGCCGGACGTGCCTTCGGCTGAAACCGTAGAAGCGCTGGCCGCGATGGTGCCTCATTTTGTGGAGCCCGATGCCGAGCGCGGCGTGTAGACCAGCGCCGGCTTGTCGCCGCGCTTGATGATCCGGGTCTCCGGCGAGCCGATGATGATACAGGTCGCCATGTCGGCCTTTTCTGCGTCGACATCGGCCAGCAGATAGACCTCGATGCGCTCGTCCGGGCGGCCGGCGGCGCGGCCGAAGATCACCGGCGTCGTGCCGGGCAGGATGGCGGTCAGGCATTCGAAGGCGCGGCTAAGTTGCCAGGGACGCGCCTTGCTGATCGGGTTGTAGAGCGCGATGACGAAGCCGGCGCCGGCCGCCGCCAACAGACGCAGCTCGATTAGATCCCAAGGCTTCAGATTGTCGGATAGCGAAATGGCGCAGAAGTCGTGGCCGAGCGGCGCGCCGATGCGGGCAGCGACCGCCAGCATGGCGGTGACGCCAGGCACGATGATGACATCGACCGCACGCCATTCGGCCGGACCGGCCTCGATCGCCTCACAGACCGCCGCGGCCATGGCGAAGACGCCGGGATCGCCACCGGATACCACGGCGACGTCGTGGCCCTCGGCTGCCTTGGTCAGGGCCTCCTTGGAGCGGGCGAGTTCCTCACGGTTGTCGGAAGCGACGCGGGTCTGGTCCGGGCGCAGGTCGAGCCGGTCGAGATAGGGCTTGTAGCCATAGAAGAATTTTGCCTCCGCGATAGCGCGGCTGGCTTGCGGCGTGACCTGGTCGGCATTGCCGGGCCCGAGGCCGATGACGGTGAGACGGCCGCTCATGCCTGCGCTCCAGCCACGCCGGGTCGACCGGACCAGCCGGCAACCAGCACGATGGCGAAATAGGGCGCCTTGTCGTCCGGTTTGTCGGCAAGCTTCATCGAGACGCTGCCGGCCATGGTGCCGCGCTCGACGTAGACGGCACGCGTCAGTTTACCGGTCGCCTCCAGCGCGCGCTTGATCTTGGGCAGGTTGCGGCCGACCTTCATGATGACGGCAGCGTCGGTGTCGGCGAGGCGGCGCGTCAGGTCGAATTCGCTCATCGTGCCAGGCAGCACGGTCAGCACGTCGTCGCCCTGGACGATCGGCACGCCGGTCTGCGACCAGCAGCCGGACATGGCGGTGATGCCGGGAATGACCTCGGTCGGGTAGCGATGGGCAAGGCGCACATGCAGGTGCATGTAGGAGCCGTAGAACAGCGGGTCGCCTTCGGAGAGCACGGCAACCATCTTGCCGGCGTCGAGGTGCTCGGCGACCCTGTCGGCCGACTCCTCGTAGAAACCTGATATCTGCGAGCGGTAATCGTCGTGATCCTTGTCGGTCTCGGTGGTCACGGGATAGAGCAGCGGCAGTTCCAGCATGTCGGGCCGGAAGCGCGCCTCGACGATGGCGCGCGCATTGCTGTTGTTGCCGCGTTTGGCGAAATAAGCCACGACATCGGCCTCGGCCAAGGTCCGTGCGGCCTTCAGCGTCAGCAATTCGGGGTCGCCGGGACCGGTGCCGACGCCGACGAGACGGCCTTTGGGGAGCGCGTTCACAGGCCCGGCCTCGCCAGTGAATTGAGCGCTGCGGCGGTCATCGCGCTGCCGCCAAGCCTGCCGCGCACGGTGGCGTACGGTACGCCATAGGAATTTTCGGCCAGGGCATCCTTGGATTCGGCAGCACCGACAAAACCGACCGGCATGCCGATAATGGCGGCCGGCTTGGGCGCGCCATCGCGCAGCTTTTCCAGCAGGTAGAAGAGTGCGGTCGGCGCATTGCCGATGGCGACGACCGAACCGGCCATACGCTCGCCCCAAAGGTCGATCGCGGCGGCCGAGCGGGTGTTGCCGATCTCCCTGGCGATGTCGTGCGTGCGCGGGTCGCGCAAGGTGCAGATCACCTCGTTGCCGGCCGGCAGCCGGGCACGGGTGACGCCATGCGAGACCATTTCCGCGTCGCAGAAGATCGGCGCGCCGGCGGCCAGAGCGGTGCGGGCGGCGGTGACGAAATCGGGGGAGAAAACGAAACGACTTGCTGCCTCGACCTGGCCGCAGGCATGGATCATGCGGATGGCGACATCGGCCTCGGCTTCGGAGAAGCGCGACAGATCAGCCTCGGCGCGAATAATGGCGAAGGAGCGCTCGTAAATCGCGGTGCCGTCGTGGATATAGTCGTAGGCGGCCATGCTCATTCCTGTTTGTAGGTCTCAGCGATGCCGGCCGGTCCTAGCCTTGTCAGGCAAGCGGCGGCGGTTTCGCCTTGAAATCGTGCGCTGCGGATCATCGCCGCGACGCGGCTGATGCCGTGCGCGGCGTCATAGCCCGGCCTGTAGCCGGCAGGAAGGGCCTTTGCCGTCGCGTTCACGACAAGTCCGGCTCCATTTTCACCGCCGACAATTGTTAGTGCTGCTGGGCCGGGATGTGCGCAGCCCTTGGCGCAGCCGGAAACGTGCAGGGTAAAGTCGAGGATGTCCGCGTTCTCGGCGGCAATCGCCTCGGCGATGTCGCGGGTCGCGATCCGGCCGGACGCGCAGGCCGGCGTGCCCGGGCAGGCCGCGATGCGCGTGCGCGGGTCGGCGGGGGAGGTGACGAAGCCAAGGGTGGCGGCAATGGTTTGGAGGGACCGGCTGGCGACGACCGGCTGGCCGAGGAACAGCAGGGCGCGGCCTGGGACGAGGCGGATTTCGGTTGCGCCGAGGGCGAGAGCTTTTTGCGCGAGGCCGATGATTTTGTCCGCCGGCATGCTGCCGTAGGCTAGGCCGATGCCGAGGGCGTGGCCTTTACCCAGGCTGAAATCGCCAATGGGCGAATGAAAGCGCTCTACAGCGTCCCCCTCCGGCAGGACAGAGGGGGGCGCCGTAGAGTGCCAGCCTGCAAGAGACTCCAATTGCCGCCTCGACAAATCCCGCGTGTGCGCCTCGCGGCCTTTCTCGGCAACCATCCGCAACGCCGCGACAGCAATGTCGCGCGCCGCATCCTCATCCGCCACAGCGAGTGGCTTGGCGGTCTGCCCATCACCCGCGACGGATACCCGCCACTGGATCCCCACATCGGTCCGCGTTGCAGCGAGCCGCACATCCGCCGTCACCGCATCCAGCGTCAGTTGCCCACCGCCGTCGACGACCACCGCAACCTTCGGCCCCAACCTTATTGCCAGCCCGGTTTCTTCAATGCCCATCCGAATGCGCTCAGCCATCGGCCTCGGATCGGCGATCTCCCGCGGGTCAATGCCGGCCAGCGGGCCGGTCTCGACCGGGACGCCGGTGCGCACCGCGATGCCCAGCGCATCGACCTCCGCTGCCAGCAACGCAGCGCTTTCCATTGACAGGCCGCGTATCTGCATGCTGCCGCGCGCCGTTACTTCCATGATGCCGTTGCCGTGCCGCAAGGCGGCTTCGGCCAGCTCGATCAAGAGCCTCGGCGATAGGCCTCCGGAGACCGGGTTGAGCCGCACCAGCAGGCCGTCGCCTGTCTGCATCGGCGCCGACAAAGCAGGGCAGGCGCCACGGCGCGAGAAGGCGTTCATGCCGCGACCCCGAGCGCGTTGGCCTCGGCAATCAGCGCGGCGAGATCGTCGTCGATGGAATTGCGCAAGGGATGCCAGAGGCCGCGCCGGCGTGCCGACAGGAAGCGCTCGGCGATGACTTTGGCGGCGGCGGGATTTTCGCGCAGAATGAAGGCGCGAACCTCGGCGTCACCGAGATAGGCATCATGCACGGCCTCGATCAACGCGCCTGAAATGGCATGGGTGGCCTCGGCGAAGCCGACCAGCCGGTCGACCGTCTCGGCGAATTCGGAGGCGCCGCGCGGACCGTGGCGCATCTGCCCTGATATGAAGCGGGCGTTGACGGCACGGGCACGCACCACGCGCGACACCGCTTCGCCAACCGATCGCGGTTTCGGCTTCTGCGGGTCCGTGGTGTCGAGCACGATGACGTCGGCGTTCCTGCCGAGTGTGGCCAAGGCGGCCGAAAAGCCGCCGATGAAGGCGACGTCGGCGGAACCTTCGAGAATGTCGCGGCCGGGGTCGTCGCCGGTGTGGACCAGAAGATCGGCTTCGGCGATGCGGCCTTCAAACGCTCCGGGTGCCGAGACCCCTTCGCCGCCGGCGCCGCCATAGGCATGCGAGGTGGCGTCGAGATAGGCGCGGCCGATTTCTTCGCGCGCCGCCCAGTCGCCGCTGGACAAAATCTCTTCGACGCCGGCGCCGTAAGTGCCGGGCGAGGTGCCGAAGATGCGCGGGCTGACCTTGCCGTCGGCGCGGGTCCTGGCGGCGAGCGGGTTTTCTGATTCGTCCTCGTCGCGCGCTGCAACGGCGTTGGCGGCGGCGTCGATCAGTGCGATCTGGGTCGGGAACATGTCGCGGAACAGGCCTGATATGCGCCAGGTGACGTCGACGCGCGGGCGGCCGAGCGTCGCCGGCGGCAACACTTCGATGCCGGTGATGCGGCCGGTCGCGGTATCCCATTGCGGCCGGCAGCCCATCAACGCAAGGCCCTGCGCGATCTCCTCACCGCCGGTGCGCAGCGAGGCCGAGCCCCAGAGGTCTGTCACCAGGGAGCGCGGCCAATCGCCATGCGATTGCATGTAGGCGCGCACCACTTCTTCCGCCGCCGCCTTGCCGAGATCATAGGCGGTCGGGGTCGGCATGGTGCGCGGGTCCGATGTGAACAGGTTGCGGCCGGTGGGCAAGACATCGGAGCGCCCGCGCGCGGGCGCGCCGGCCGGGCCCGCCTTGACGTGACGGCCATCGAGCGCGGCGAGCAGCGCGGCCTTCTCGGCTTCCGCGCTTTGCCGGCGCATGGGATCGGGCTCGTCGTCTGGGGCGCGACCATAGATATGCAGCCCGTCCTTGATGGCAAAATCCTTGAGATCGCAGAGCCAGGCATCGATGCGGCGCAGTGCTTCGTCGGGCGCGTCGGTCTCGGCGACGCCGGCTTCGGAGGCGAGGCCGGTCTTTTGCGCGGTTTCGACAATCAGTTTCGCCAGCCGGTCACGACGACGGCGGTCGAGGCCGTCGGCCTGGGCATATTCGTCGACCAGCCGTTCGAGCTTGTGCTGGTCCTCGTCCAGTCCGGCGCCTGTCAGCGGCGGCGGCAGATGACCAAGCGTGACCGCGGCAATGCGCCGTTTGGCCTGTGCCGCTTCGCCGGGGTTGGAGACGATGAAGGGATAGATGACGGGCAGGGAGCCGGTGACGATCTCGGGGAAGCAGGCTTGCGAAAGCGCGACGGTCTTGCCGGGCAGCCATTCCAGCGTGCCGTGGGCGCCGACATGGATGAGAGCGTGGACGCCGAGCGATTCGCGCAGCCACAGGCCGAACGCGATCAAAGCGTGGCGCGGAGGCAGCGTCGGATCGTGGTAGTCGGCGCGGCGGTCCGCGGAACGGCCACGGTCAGGGGCGAGTGCGACGGTGATGTTGCCGAAATGCGCGGCGCGGAAGGCGAAGTGCTTTTTGCCTGATAGCGAAGGCCTTCGCGAGGCGCCCCCCTCTGTCCTGCCGGAGGGGGGCGCCTCGCGAAGACCTGTCTCATCTTCCGCTCTGCCCCAAGCAG
Organism: Mesorhizobium sp. B2-3-11; assembly: GCF_006442215.1. NCBI lineage: Bacteria > Pseudomonadati > Pseudomonadota > Alphaproteobacteria > Hyphomicrobiales > Phyllobacteriaceae > Mesorhizobium > Mesorhizobium sp. B2-3-11. Next base: position 140,022 of record NZ_VFVS01000013.1, read on the forward strand.
CCTCTACCGCAGCAATTGCCGTTGCCAGCAACTCTGTCGAAAAGGAGTGATAGTCGTCCAGCCTCAGCCCACAGTCGCCGCGCTCCAGCAAATCCAGCAATTCACGCGGCGTTTGCGGTATCGCGTCAACGGCATAGCCCTGTTCGCTCAAGTCCCGCAGCATGGCGATCACGCTGGACGGCACATCCAGCCCGACCGCATAGCCGGTGCGGCCGGGAGCACTGGGATAATCGGGAATGAGGATCGCCAGCTTGCGTTCGGCGCGCGGGGTCTGCTGCAAACGGATGAAGGCCGCTACGCGGCTAGCCACTTGCTCAACACGATCCAGTTCCGGCCGGTTGGCCAAGGCGCGGTGGCCCAGCGCCGCGTCGACATCGCTCTCGCCCTTGAAAGAGATGGCACCGGCAAGGATGCGGCCGTCGAGTTCGGGCAGCACGACATGCATGGCAAGGTCGGCGGGCGCCAGTCCGCGCTGATTGTTTTCCCACACGTCGCGGCGCGTGGTGGCGACGATGACCTGGAAGACAGGCACGCCGGCGCGGTCGAACAGGGTTTCCACGCCGGGCTCGGCGCCAGAAGCGAAAGCGGTCGCGGTGATGATGGCGGCGGGTTTCAGCGATGCGATGGTATTTTCGACGAACGCCAGGGACACCGGATCCTTGAGACTGGAAACGAAGATCGGGACCGGTGCCAGTCCCTGGGAGTGTAAAGCCTCGGCCAGCGCATCGATCGGGGCGACATCGGCTGCAAGCAGCATCGATCGGTAGAAGAGAATCGGGATGATGGGAGTGCTGGCATTTGAAAGGTCCGGCTGTTCTGCGACCCCCAATCCAGATTGATAGTAACCAGCTTTCGGCACGCTGACCGGACTGGCGACGGGCATATCTTGTCCAGCCAGGCCTGCCAGCCTGTGCACCAGGGTGCTCATATTGGCCGGGCCGCCCTCGCGGAAATAGCCGAGCAGGCCGTCGAGTTCGGCGCGCGGCAGCGTCGAGGCTTCGATCAGCCTGAGATCCTCGTCATGGCTTTCACCCGGAAGCAGCGCCAGTCTTATGTCGCGCTCGCGGGCGATTGCCGCGAGCTGGTCGCAGCCATAGCGCCACCAGTCGTAGCCGCCGAGGATGCGCACCATGATGACCTTGGCATGGCGGGCGACGCTGTCGATCCAGAGATCGACGGACATGGGATGGCGCAGGTCGCGCAGTGCGGCGAGCCGCATCGACGGCAGGCGATCGGCGTCGGCCTTCCATGCCGCCGCCAGTCCGGCGAGATCGCTGTCGGTGAAGGACAAGGCCACGATATCCGCCGGCGCCTGCCGGAGATCGACAGGCTCGGCGAGGTCGTCGAGCGAGGCGGAGGTCGTGGTGAGGATGTGCATCGCGGCCCGTGCCTGAAATCAGCCGGCGAGGATACGTTCGATCGCCGGACGGTTCAGCCCCTTGAGGCCGATGACGACGAGGCGCGAGCGGCGGTTGTCCCCGGCGGTCCAGGCCCGGTCGTAGTAATGATTGACGCGCGGGCCGACGGCCTGCAGCAGGAGCCGCATCGGCTTGCCGCCGACCTCGACAAAGCCTTTCACGCGCAGCACGTTCTCCTGTTCGGCGGCCGCGGCGACGCGCTTTGCCAGTTCGTCGGGATTGGAGATCGAGGGAATGTCGACGATGAACGTGTCGAAGTCGTCATGCTCATGGTCGAATGCGCCGTCATGGTGGGACTTGCGGTTCTCGATGTCGTCCTCGACGGCGAGACCGAGCCCGAGCAGCACCGAGGGATCGACCTTGCCATGAGACGTCGGCACGATCTTCACGGCGCGGGCGGAGTGTTCGTTGATGATGGCGTTGGCGCGGGCCGAGCCGGCGGCATCCATCAAGTCGCTCTTCGACAGGATGATCAGGTCGGCGCAGGCGATCTGGTCCTCGAACACTTCCTCGACCGGGTCGTCATGGTCGAGGCTCTCATCCTGCGCGCGCTGCGCCTGCAGGGCGTCCATGTCGTTGGCGACGCGGCCTTCGGCAAGTGCGGGACCGTCGACCACGGCGATGACGCCGTCGACGGTCACCCGGCTCTTCACTGTCGGCCACTGGAAAGCCTGGACCAGCGGCTTGGGCAAAGCGAGGCCCGAGGTTTCGATCAGGATATGGTCGACCTTCGGCGTCAGCGACAGGATCTGGTCGAGCGCCGGCACGAAATCGTCGGCGACGGTGCAGCAGATGCAGCCATTGGCCAACTCGACGATGTTTTCCTCTGGGCAGGTGTCGATGCCACAGCCTTTCAGGATTTCGCCGTCGATGCCGATGTCACCGAATTCGTTGACAATGATCGCGATACGCTTGCCGCCGGCGTTTTCCAGGAGATGGCGGACCAGGGTCGTCTTGCCGGCGCCGAGGAAGCCGGTGACGACGGTGCAGGGAACGCGGGAAACGGATGCGGTCATATCAAGTCTTTCAGCATGTCGAGGGGAGGGATGCGGGCCACGAGGCCGCGCTTGAGGCTATCGGGCCGGCCCCGCCAGGGAATGAGGCCGTCGCTGGTGGTGGCGAAGAGTTTCGCGCCAGTGACGAGATCGGCGCCGCTGGTCGTGGTCAGATCGCCGAATACATAGCTCCAGCAGCCGTCACGCAGGATCGCGGCGCTCAGTCGACGTTTGCAATTGCCGAGGCATTCGACGGTGCGGATGCGGATGTTGTCGCCCGAGGCGGCTTGGCGCGTATCTTCGGCCAAAAGTTCGCCGGCCCGGGGACGGGCGTCGGAGCCGCTCTCGTCGCGACAGGAGGCGCAGACGATGACAGTGATGCCGGCCAGGGAATCATCCTCGCCGGACGAAATGTCCATTGTTTCAGCCGAAAAACTGCTGTCGCGATCCAAATCAGGCTCCTTGCCCGGAAAACCCGCCGGGCGATCGGATACTTGCATTCCAGACGGCAGGTCTCCTGGCTCGCGGGTCATCGCCTTGGGTAGCCGCCTTCCCGGGACAATCCCAGTGGCTTTCGGCCTTGGCTCTTCGCTCACAGTTGCGGGGACAGCCGCGGATTTGGGATTTTCAATCCCGCACCGCATTCCCTCTTGGCTCCTCCCTTTGCCGAGAGGAGACCGTCTGGATCCGATTTAGGCTCTTGCGGGCAGCGGTGTCAACGCGAGCTTACGACACCGCGATGTCGGACAGCGCCGGGCCCAGGTCGCCGGCAGGCGTCACTTCGATGCGTTCGAGGCCAAGCCAGCCCTGCATCTGCTTCAATTCCTCGAAGAGCTGAGCGGCGGTATCGGGCGGTGCGCCGGGCTCGGCGTAAGCAGCATGGGCACGCAGGACACTTGCCGGCCGGTCTGCCTTGAGGTCGACGCGCGCCACGATCCTGTCGCCGAGCAGGAAGGGCAGGACATAATAGCCGTATTGGCGCTTGTCGGCCGGCGTGTAGATCTCGATCCGGTAGTGAAAACTGAACAGCCGCTCTGAGCGCGAGCGCTCGAAGACAACGGGATCGAACGGCGCCAGCAGGGCGCGGGCCTCGATCTTGCGTGGCAATCGCGCGTCCCTATAGAGGTAAGCCGGCTTGTCCCAGCCCTCGACGCGGACCGGCAGCAACTCGCCGAGTTCGACCAGTTCCTCCAGCCGGCCTTTCATGTCGGCGGGGGAGAGTCGAAAATAGTCGCGCAGGTCGCCTGATGTCGCGATGCCGTGGGCGCGGGCGGAGATGCGCAGCAATTCACGATGCGCGTCCTCGGCGGCCGGTACTGGCAGGTCGAGAATCGCCTGCGGCAGCACGCGCTCCGGCAGGTCGTAGAAGCGCTCGAAGCCGCGCCGGTGCGCCGTGGTGATGCGCCCGGCCCAGAACAGCCATTCGAAGGCATGCTTGGCGTGGCTCCAGCCCCACCAGCCGCCGGAGCCTTTCTGGCCCTCCAGCGCAGAAGCGGCGACCGGGCCGCGCTGGACGACCTCGCGGTAGATCTCTTCTATGTAGGCGGCGTGCTCGCGGCCCCATTTGGCCAGCCCCAGATACATTTCATCGCCTTGCTCGGCGCGCTGCATGCGCCAGCGCATCAGCGGGTAGGTCTCGATCGGCAGGAACGAGGCCTCATGCGCCCAGTATTCGAAGACCGTGCGCTTGCGGGTCACGGCGGCGTTGTCGAGCAAAGCGAGGGGATAGGGGCCAAGACGCGAATAGAGCGGCATGTAGTGGGCGCGAACCACCGCACTGACGGAATCGATCTGCAGCAGGCCGGTGCGGGACAGAACGCGGGCGAAGTGGCGGCGGTCGGGCGTGCCGGCGGGGCGGGGATCGAGAAACCCTTGAGCGGCGAGCGCGATGCGCCGGGCGGCGGCAAGCGAGATCTTTTCCTTCATGCGGATGCGTCCCTGATGGACCTGTCTGGCGTCGTTGCGAGGCGTGATTCCAGCCAATGCTAGCAGGGTTTTGGCGGCAACCCTGTCAGGAGAGAAAAGTGGAGTAAATGGCGAAGGAAATCAAACAGGAGCGTATGGGACCAGTTTCTCCCGGATTGCCGTCCAGCTCGGTGTTTTGAACAAGGTTTGACTTGCTTCACTGGAAGTGCTGCGCTAACCCTCGCCGCGTTGCAGCATAGGCTCCTTAAAACGGTTCAGCGGTTAAACTGTCACGCTTCCGCATTAAGGTCCGGTGCTGTAATCAACGTGGATTGGCGCCAACGGAAAGCCGCTGCATGAACGCACTCCTCAGTTCGTACCTGCCCATCGTCCTGTTTATCGGCGTGGCGCTGGTGGTCGGTCTGGCGCTGCTGGCTGCGCCCTTCCTGGTAGCCTACCGCAACCCGGATCCCGAGAAGCTGTCCGCCTATGAATGCGGATTCAACTCGTTCGACGATGCCCGCATGAAATTCGACATCCGCTTCTATCTGGTGTCGATCCTGTTCATCATCTTCGACCTGGAAGTAGCCTTCCTCTTCCCCTGGGCGGTGTCCTTCTCGAAGATTGGCATGCTCGGTTTCTGGTCAATGATGGTGTTTTTGGCAGTGCTGACCATCGGCTTTGCCTATGAATGGAAAAAAGGAGCGCTGGAATGGGATTGAACGACAGTTCAGGCACCCTCGTCGCGCCGAAGCCCAAGGGTATCATTGATCCCAACACCGGCAAGCCGGTGGGGGAGGACGATCCCTTCTTCCTCGAAATCAACAACGAGCTTGCCGACAAGGGTTTTCTGGTCACCTCGACCGAGGCGCTGATCACCTGGGCGCGCAGCGGTTCGCTGATGTTCATGACCTTCGGTCTGGCGTGCTGCGCGGTCGAAATGATCCACACCTCGATGCCGCGCTACGATTCGGAGCGCTTCGGTGTCGCGCCGCGCGCGTCTCCGCGCCAGTCCGACATCATGATCGTGGCCGGCACGCTGACCAACAAGATGGCGCCGGCGCTGCGCAAGGTCTACGACCAGATGCCGGAGCCGCGCTACGTCATCTCGATGGGCTCCTGCGCCAATGGCGGCGGCTATTACCACTATTCCTATTCGGTGGTGCGCGGCTGCGACCGGGTAGTGCCGGTCGACATCTATGTGCCCGGCTGCCCGCCGAGCGCCGAAGCCCTGCTCTACGGCATTCTTCTGCTGCAGAAGAAAATCCGCCGCACCGGCACGATCGAACGGTAAATCCATGGCCGCATCCCTTACCGAACTGTCGACCTATCTCGGCGAGAAGCTGATCGGCCGCGTCAATGACGCGGTGCTCGCCTATGGCGAGCTCTCTATCAATGTCGAGCCGCGCGACCTGGTCGAAGTGATGACCTTCCTGCGCGACGATGCGCGCTGCCAGTTCATCTCGATCATCGATGTCTGCGGCGCCGACTATCCGTCGCGGGCCAAGCGCTTCGACGTCGTCTACCATCTGCTGTCGCCGAAACAGAATGTCCGCATCCGGGTCAAGGTGCAGGCCGACGAAGAGACGATGGTGCCGTCGATCACCGGCGTTTATCCAGGCGCCGACTGGTTCGAGCGCGAGACCTACGATCTCTATGGCGTGCTGTTCTCGGGCCACCCGGACCTGCGCCGCCTGCTGACCGATTACGGGTTCGAAGGCCATCCGCTGCGCAAGGATTTCCCGCTGACCGGTTTCGTCGAAGTGCGCTACGACGACGAGGCCAAGCGCGTGATCTATGAGCCTGTGGAACTGAAGCAGGAATTCCGCAATTTCGATTTTCTTTCCCCTTGGGAAGGCACCGACTATGTGCTGCCCGGGGATGAGAAGGCAAAGCAGTAAATGGCCGAAACCTCCATCCGCAATTTCAACATCAATTTCGGCCCTCAACACCCTGCGGCGCATGGTGTTTTGAGGTTGGTCCTCGAACTCGACGGCGAAGTCGTCGATCGCGTCGATCCGCATATCGGCCTGCTGCATCGTGGTACGGAAAAGCTGATCGAGGCCAAGACCTATCTGCAGGCGGTGCCTTATCTCGACCGGCTCGACTATTGCGCCCCGATGAACCAGGAGCATGCCTTCGCGCTCGCCGCCGAGCGCCTGCTCGGCATCGAGGTGCCGAGGCGCGGCCAACTGATCCGCGTGCTCTATTGCGAAATCGGCCGCATCATGTCGCACATCCTCAATGTGACGACGCAGGCGATGGACGTCGGCGCGCTGACGCCGCCGCTGTGGGGTTTCGTCGAGCGCGAAAAGCTGATGGTGTTTTATGAGCGGGCCTCCGGCTCGCGCATGCATGCGGCCTATTTCCGTCCCGGCGGCGTCCACCAGGACCTGCCGCGCCAACTGGTCGAGGACATCGGCAAATGGATCGACCCGTTCCTGAAATCGCTCGATGACCTCGACAAGCTGCTCACCGGCAACCGCATCTTCAAGCAGCGCAATGTCGATATCGGCATTGTTTCGCTGGCCGACGCCTGGGCCTGGGGCTTTTCGGGCGTCATGGTGCGCGGCTCGGGTTCGCCTTGGGACCTGCGCAAGTCGCAGCCCTATGAATGCTATTCGGAAATGGATTTCGACATCCCGATCGGCAAGAACGGCGACTGCTTCGACCGTTATCTCCTGCGCATGGAAGAAATGCGCCAGTCGGCGCGGATCATGCGCCAATGCGTCGACCTGCTGCTCGGCAAGGAGAGCACCGGTCCGGTGTCGAATCTCGACGGCAAGGTAGTGCCGCCCAAGCGCGCGGCGATGAAGCGCTCGATGGAAGCGCTGATCCATCACTTCAAGCTCTACACCGAAGGCTATCGCGTGCCGGCCGGCGAGGTCTATGCGGCGGTCGAGGCGCCGAAGGGGGAGTTCGGCGTCTATCTGGTCTCCGACGGCACCAACAAGCCCTACCGCTGCAAGCTGCGCGCACCTGGTTTCGCGCATCTGCAAGCCATGGATTTCCTCTGCCGCGGCCACCTGCTGGCCGACGTCACCGCCGTTCTTGGCTCCCTCGACATCGTGTTTGGTGAGGTCGATCGCTAAATGTCAGTCCGCCGTCTCGCAGAAGCCAGCGTCCAGCCAGCCTCCTTCGCCTTCAACCGTGCGAATGCGGCGGCTGCCAAGCAATGGATCAAGAAATACCCCAAGGGCCGCGAGCAGTCGGCGATCATTCCGCTTTTGATGCTGGCGCAGGAGCAGGAAGGCTGGGTCACCAAGGCGGCGATCGAGACCATCTCCGACATGCTCGACATGCCCCGTATTCGCGGGCTCGAGGTCGCGACCTTCTACACGCAGTATCAGTTGAATCCCGTCGGCACACGCGCGCACATCCAGGTTTGCGGCACCACGCCGTGCATGCTGCGCGGCTCGGAAGCGCTGATGGATGTGTGCCGTTCGAAAATCCATCACGAGCAGTTCCATACCAACGACAAGGGCACCTTGTCGTGGGAGGAGGTGGAGTGTCTCGGCGCCTGCGTCAACGCGCCGATGGTCATGGTGTTCAAGGACACGTTCGAGGATCTGACGCCGGAACGGCTGGCCGAAATCATCGATCTCTACGATGCCGGCAAGGGGGCCTCGGTGGCGCCCGGACCGCAGAATGGCCGTACAGGCTCGGAGCCGGCCTCCGGTTTGACGACGCTCAAGAGCGAAAAGGCTATCCTCAAGTCGACCCGCGATCGGGAGGCCCGGGAAGCAGCCAAGGCTGCCAAGGCAGCACCCGGCGCGATCATCGCGGCGCCGGTGCCGCCACCGGCGGCTGGTGCCCCTGTCGCGCCGTCCAATGCCAGCAAGCCGAAGACCGACGCGCCTGAGACCAGCCCGGTGTTGAAGACGCCTTCAAAGGCCAAGGTGGCGCCGGCGACGGAGAAGGCGGCGAGCGTTTCTGCGCCGCTGCATTCGGCCGCCAATGCCAACAAGGCGGCGCCGGAAGTGGAGAAGGTCTCCAAGCAGCGCAGTGGACCGACGGTCAGGGCCGAACCGGCATCGGCCTTCAAGGCGCCGGAAGCCAAGGTGCCAGTCGCAAAGCCGGCAAAACCATCGCTGGAGGACAAGAATCGTCCAGCCGGTATCGACAGGCCGGCCGCGGTCGACGATCTCAAGCTGATCTCCGGGGTCGGTCCGAAGATCGAGGGTATCCTGCACACGCTGGGCATCTTCACCTTCGCGCAGGTCGCGTCGTGGAAGAAGGCCGAACGAGAGTGGGTCGACGGCTATCTCTCCTTCCAGGGCCGCATCGACCGCGACGACTGGGTCCGCCAAGCCAAGGCGCTCGCGAAGGGCGGCGTCGCCGAATACATCCGCGTCTTCGGCAAGAAGCCGGTCTGAGGGACGAAAAAATGCTTCAGGACAAAGACCGCATCTTCACCAATATCTACGGCCTCTTCGACAAGTCGCTGGCCGGTGCCATGGCGCGCGGCGCCTGGGACAACACGCCCGGCATCGTCGCCAAGGGGCGTGAGTGGATCGTCAACGAGATGAAGGCGTCGGGCTTGCGCGGACGCGGCGGCGCCGGCTTTCCGACCGGCCTGAAATGGTCGTTCATGCCCAAGCAGAGCGACGGCCGGCCGAGCTATCTCGTCATCAATGCCGACGAATCCGAGCCCGGCACCTGCAAGGACCGCGATATCCTGCGCAACGACCCGCACACGCTGGTCGAAGGCGCGTTCCTGGCCGGCTTCGCCATGGGCGCGATTGCCGCCTACATCTATGTACGCGGCGAATTCATCCGCGAGCGCGAGGCGCTGCAGCGGGCGATCGAGGAGGCCTACGAGGCCAAGCTGATCGGCAAGAACAATACGTCGGGCTATGATTTCGAAATCTATATGCATCACGGCGCCGGCGCCTATATCTGCGGCGAGGAAACGGCGCTGCTGGAAAGCCTCGAAGGCAAGAAGGGCCAGCCCCGGCTGAAGCCGCCATTCCCGGCCAATGTCGGCCTTTATGGTTGCCCGACGACGGTCAACAATGTCGAATCGATCGCGGTGGCGCCGACCATCCTGCGCCGCGGGGCGGCGTGGTTCTCGTCCTTCGGCCGGCCCAACAATGTCGGCACCAAGCTGTTCTGCGTCTCCGGCCATGTCAACAATCCGTGCACCGTCGAAGAAGCGATGTCGATCCCGTTCCGCGAACTGATCGAGACGCATTGCGGCGGCATCCGCGGCGGCTGGGACAATCTGCTCGCGGTCATTCCGGGCGGCGCCTCGGTGCCGCTGGTGCCGGCGGAGCAGATCATCGACACGCCGATGGATTTCGACGCGTTGCGCGATCTCAAATCCGGCCTCGGCACGGCGGCCGTCATCGTCATGGACAAGTCGACCGATGTCGTGAAGGCGATCGCGCGGCTTTCCTACTTCTACAAGCATGAAAGCTGCGGCCAGTGCACGCCGTGCCGCGAGGGTACCGGCTGGATGTGGCGGGTGATGGAGCGGCTGGTGCGCGGCGAGGCGCAGAAGCGCGAGATCGACATGCTGCTCGACGTCACCAAGCAAGTCGAGGGCCACACGATCTGCGCGCTGGGCGATGCGGCGGCATGGCCGATCCAGGGCCTGATGCGGCATTTCCGCGGCGAGGTGGAGCGGCGTATCGACGAATTTTCGCGCAACGCGCACCGGGCCGAACCGGTGATGGTGGCGGCGGAATAAAAAGAAACTTTTGAACTCGGGAAGAAAACGGGGCGGGACGAACGAAGAATCGACCAGGAGAACTCTATGGCGCCGTATTCGACACCCTACCCATTGATGCCCAATTTGGACCAGATCGAGAAGATGAACCAAGACCTGACCAGGATGCTGCCGAAGGAGATGGCCAACGCCGTCAACCTTTTCGCGCACCCTGTGGCGGGTGCGGTGGCGATGTCGGCGCTTGGCATGGGGCTCGCCAATCATGCGTTCGGCGTCTGGATGGGCGCGCTTTCGGGAGCCGCCGAGGCGTCACAGCGCCTCATGCAGCCGCTGATCGAGGATTTCGAAGCACGCGTCGAGCAATTCGAGGACGCGAACTCGTCATCCACCAGGGCGCGGGCGACGGCGAAGACCATGATTGCCGAGGCGCAGTCGTTCGCCCAGGAAGTCACCGATATCGCAGCCAGGGAAACCGCCATCATCGCGCCGACCGCAAGCGCCGCTCCGGCAACAAGCGAGGCCGCCGATGTGCTGCTGCCCGAGGATTTCCGTCAGCCCAAGGCCATGGCGAAGCCCGCGAAGCCGTCCGACCTCAAGGCGATATCGGGCGTCGGTCCGAAGCTGGAAAAAGTGCTGAACGGTCTCGGTATCTGGACGTTCGCCCAGATCGCGGCATGGTCGCCGCAAGAGATCGCCTGGGTCGACGATTATCTGTCGTTCAACGGCCGTATCGGCCGCGACGGCTGGACTGCCCAGGCCGCGGCGCTGGCCGCCAAGAAGTAAACGGATATCGGGCGCTGGTTCTGTCGCGTCCGGGAAATGAGATTGCGGGAAATCCGCAGGGGTTTGAGACAAATGGCAAAGCTCAAGGTCGACGGGAAAGAAATCACTGTACCCGACCATTACACGCTGCTGCAGGCGGCCGAGGACGCGGGCGCGGAAGTGCCGCGCTTCTGCTTCCACGAGCGGCTGTCGATCGCCGGCAATTGCCGCATGTGCCTGATCGAGGTGAAGGGCGGGCCGCCCAAGCCGCAGGCCTCCTGCGCCATGGGCGTGCGCGACCTGCGCCCCGGTCCGAACGGCGAGCCGCCGGAAATCTTCACCAACACGCCCATGGTCAAGAAGGCCCGGGAAGGCGTGATGGAATTCCTACTGATCAACCACCCGCTGGATTGCCCGATCTGCGACCAGGGCGGCGAGTGCGACCTGCAGGACCAGGCGATGGCCTTCGGCGTCGATTCCTCGCGCTACCACGAGAACAAGCGCGCGGTGGAAGACAAGTATATCGGCCCGCTGGTCAAGACGGTGATGAACCGCTGCATCCACTGCACGCGTTGCGTCCGCTTCACCACCGAGGTAGCCGGCATTTCCGAACTTGGCCTGATCGGCCGTGGCGAGGATGCCGAGATCACTACCTATCTCGAGCAGGCAATGACCTCGGAACTGCAGGGCAATGTCATTGATCTCTGCCCGGTCGGCGCGCTGACCTCGAAGCCTTTCGCCTTCCAGGCGCGGCCGTGGGAGCTGACCAAGACCGAATCCATCGACGTCATGGATGCCGTCGGCTCGGCGATCCGCGTCGATAGCCGCGGGCGCGAAGTGATGCGCATCCTGCCGCGCGTCAACGAGGCCGTGAACGAGGAATGGATTTCCGACAAGACCCGCTTCATCTGGGACGGCCTGCGCACGCAGCGCCTCGACCGCCCCTATGTGCGCAAGGACGGCAAGCTGGTTCCGGCGAGCTGGGCCGAAGCGTTCGCATCGATCAAGGACGCGGTTTCGAAGACGACGCCTGAGAAGATCGGCGCGATCGCGGGCGATCTCGCGGCGGTCGAGGAAATCTTTGCGCTGAAGCTTTTGATGGCTTCGCTCGGTTCGAAGAACATCGATTGCCGCCAGGATGGCGCCGCGCTCGATCCGGCGCTCGGACGCGCCAGCTATATCTTCAACCCGACCATCGAAGGCATCGAGCAGGCGGACGCGGTGCTGATCATCGGCGCCAATCCGCGCTTCGAGGCTTCGGTGCTCAATGCCCGCATCCGAAAGCGCTGGCGCCTCGGCAATCTGCCGGTCGGCGTCATCGGCGAAGTCGGCGACACGCGCTATGGCTACGAACAGCTGGGTGCCGGGCCGGATTCGCTGAAGGATCTGGCGGATGGCAACGGCAAGTTCTTCCAGACGCTGAAGAAGGCGACACACCCGCTGATCATCGTCGGCCAGGGCGCCCTGGCGCGCGCCGATGGCGCGGCCGTACTCGGCCAGGCGGCCAGGCTCGCCGCTGCCGTCAATGCTGCCCGCGCCGACTGGAACGGCTTCGCCGTGCTGCACACTGCAGCCGCGCGCGTCGGCGGCCTCGACCTCGGCTTCGTACCGGGCGAGGGCGGCAAGGCCGTTGCCGGCATGCTGGGTGAGACGGACGTGCTGTTCCTGCTCGGTGCCGACGAGATCGACATGAGCAAGACCGGCGGCGCCTTCGTCGTCTATGTCGGCACGCATGGCGACGCCGGCGCACACCGCGCCAATGTCATCCTGCCGGCGGCGGCCTATACCGAAAAGTCGGCCACCTATGTCAACACGGAAGGGCGCGTGCAGCAGACCAACCGCGCCGGCTTCGCACCGGGGGATGCGCGCGAGGACTGGGCGATCCTCAGGGCACTGTCCGACGTGCTGGGCAAGAAACTGCCGTTCGATTCGCTGCCGCAACTGCGTGCCAAGCTTTATGGCGAATACCCGCATCTCGCCCGCATCGACCAGGTCGCGGCTGGTAATGCCGAGGACATCGCCAGGGTCGCGAAGCTAGGCGGACGGCTGAACAAGGGCACCTTCACCTCGCCGGTCAAGGATTTCTATCTGACCAATCCGATCGCGCGGGCATCGGCCGTGATGGCGGAATGCTCGGCACTGGCCAAGAGCGGCTTCAAGCAGGCGGCGGAATAAGCATGGACACCTTCTTCTCCTTCTACGTGCTGCCGGCGCTGCTGATCCTGCTGAAGTCAGTCGTGCTGATCGTCGTGCTGCTGATCTTCGTCGCCTACATCCTTTACGCCGACCGCAAGATCTGGGCGGCCGTGCAGCTTCGCCGTGGTCCGAACGTCGTCGGCCCCTGGGGCACGCTGCAGGCCTTCGCCGATTTGTTGAAGTTCGTCTTCAAGGAACCGGTCATCCCGTCAGGCGCCAATAAGGGCGTCTTCCTGCTGGCGCCGCTGGTCTCGGCCGTGCTGGCGATCTCGGCCTGGGCGGTCATTCCGGTCAGCCAGGGTTGGGCGATCGCCAACGTCAATGTCGGCATCCTTTATGTCTTCGCCATCTCGTCGCTCGAGGTCTATGGCGTAATCATGGGCGGCTGGGCGTCCAACTCGAAATATCCGTTCCTCGGTGCGCTGCGGTCGGCGGCCCAGATGGTATCCTATGAAGTCTCGATCGGCTTCGTCATTGTCACCGTGCTGCTCACCGCCGGCTCGCTCAACCTCAGCGATATCGTGCTGTCGCAGCAGGGTGGGCTCGGTACGCGGCTTGGCCTGCCCAACACGTTCCTCGACTGGAACTGGCTGGCGCTGTTCCCGATGTTCATCATCTTCTTCATTTCGGCGCTGGCCGAGACGAACCGTCCGCCCTTCGATCTGGTCGAAGCCGAATCGGAGCTGGTCGCCGGCCACATGGTCGAATATTCGTCGACGCCGTTCCTGCTGTTCTTCCTCGGTGAATATGTCGCCATCGTGCTGATGTGCGCGCTGGCCACCATCCTGTTCCTCGGCGGCTGGCTGCCGCCCTTCGACTTCGCGCCTTTCACCTGGGTGCCCGGCGTGATCTGGTTCGTGCTGAAGGTTTGCTTCGTCTTCTTCGGCATCTCGATGGTGAAGGCCTTCGTGCCGCGCTACCGCTACGACCAGCTGATGCGGCTGGGCTGGAAAGTGTTCCTGCCGATCTCGCTGTTCATGGTCGTCGCCACGGCGGCCTTCCTCAAGATCACGGGGTTTGCGTGATGTCCGCTTTGTCTCAAGCCGCAAAATCGCTGCTGCTGCAGGATTTCGTCAGCGCCTTCTTCCTGTCGATGCGCCAGTTCTTCGCGCCGAAGGAGACGATCAACTATCCGCACGAAAAGGGGCCGATCAGCCCGCGCTTCCGGGGCGAGCATGCGCTGCGCCGCTATCCCAACGGCGAGGAACGCTGCATCGCCTGCAAGCTGTGCGAGGCGATCTGCCCGGCGCAGGCGATCACCATCGAGGCCGGCCCGCGCCGCAATGACGGCACGCGCCGCACGGTGCGTTACGACATCGACATGGTGAAGTGCATTTATTGCGGCTTCTGCCAGGAAGCCTGCCCGGTCGACGCCATCGTCGAGGGGCCGAATTTCGAATTCGCGACGGAGACGCGCGAGGAACTCTACTACGACAAGGACAGGCTGCTGGCGAATGGCGACCGGTGGGAGCGCGAACTGGCGCGCAACATCTCGCTGGATGCGCCGTATCGCTGACATTTGACGCATGGACGGGGCGAGGGGCCTCGTCTAAGGACAAGCAACTTGCCAGCCGGAGGCGGCGGCAGAAAATCGGATAGGCGCAAGCGTCGTGTCCGGACAGGAACCCGGGGGATCCCCAATGCTGAGTGGACTAGAGGCGGCCTTTTTCTACCTCTTCGCCTTTGTCGCGGTGGCGTCGGCGTTCATGGTCATTTCGTCGCGCAACCCCGTGCATTCGGTGCTGTTCCTGATTCTGACCTTCTTCAACGCGGCCGGCCTGTTCATGCTGACCGGCGCCGAGTTCCTGGCGATGATCCTGCTTGTCGTCTATGTCGGCGCCGTCATGGTGCTGTTCCTGTTCGTCGTCATGATGCTCGACGTCGACTTCGCCGAGATGAAGGAAGGAGCCCTGCAATACGCGCCGATCGGTGCGATGGTCGGGCTGATCCTGGCGGCGGAGCTGATCGTCGTGCTGGGCGGCTACACCTTCGCGCCGAAGCTCGCCTCGGCGGTCGCAAAGCCCATTCCGGATCTCGCCGCGCGCTCGAACACGGCAGCGCTCGGCGACATCCTCTATACCGACTACCTCTATTACTTCCAGATTTCGGGCCTCATCCTGCTGGTCGCCATGATCGGCGCCATCGTCCTGACGCTACGCCACAAGGAAGGAGTCAAGCGGCAGTCGATCGCAGCCCAGGTCGGCCGCACGCCGGCGACCGGCATGGAAATCCGCAAGGTCAAGTCGGGCGAAGGAGTCTGAGATGGTCGTCGGCATCGCACATTATCTGGCCGTATCGGCGATCCTGTTCACGCTCGGCGTGTTCGGCATCTTCCTCAACCGCCGCAACATCATCGTCATCCTGATGTCGATCGAATTGATCCTGCTCGCCGTCAATATCAACTTCGTCGCCTTTTCGGCGGCGCTCGGCGATCTGGTCGGCCAGGTGTTCGCGCTGTTCGTGCTGACGGTCGCGGCGGCTGAGGCCGCAATCGGACTTGCCATTCTCGTCGTCTTCTTCCGCAACCGTGGCTCGATCGCGGTCGAAGACGTGAACGCCATGAAGGGTTGACGGAACCACCATGTATCAGGCCATCGTCTTCCTTCCACTGCTCGGCTTCCTGATCGTCGGCCTGTTCGGCACGTCGCTCGGTGCCAAGGCATCCGAATACATCACCTCCGGCTTCCTGGTGATCGCGGCCGTGCTGTCATGGGTCGCCTTCTTCAGCGTCGGTTTCGGCCATGGCGAGGTGTTCACCGTGCCGGTGCTGCACTGGATCCAGTCCGGCGGCCTGGACGTCTCCTGGGCGCTGCGGATCGACACGCTGACAGTGGTGATGCTGGTGGTGGTCAACACCGTGTCGGCGCTGGTTCACATCTATTCGATCGGCTACATGCACCACGATCCGAACCGGCCGCGCTTCTTCGCCTATCTGTCGCTGTTCACCTTCGCCATGCTGATGCTGGTGACGGCCGACAACCTCGTGCAGATGTTCTTCGGTTGGGAAGGGGTGGGCCTCGCGTCCTACCTGCTGATCGGCTTCTGGTACAAGAAGCCGTCGGCCAATGCCGCCGCCATCAAGGCCTTCGTCGTCAACCGCGTCGGCGATTTCGGCTTCGCGCTCGGTATTTTCGGCCTGTTCGTGCTGTTCGGCTCGGTCAATCTCGGCACGATCTTCGCCAATGCGGCGACGTTCATTCCTGCTGAAGGCGCGCCGCAGGGTGCCGCCGTGCTCACCTTCCTCGGCCATGCGCTGGACAAGCAGGCGGCGATGACCGTCGTCTGCCTGCTGCTGTTCATGGGCGCCATGGGCAAGTCGGCGCAGGTGCCGCTGCACACCTGGCTGCCGGACGCCATGGAAGGCCCGACGCCGGTGTCGGCGCTCATCCATGCCGCCACCATGGTGACCGCCGGCGTGTTCATGCTGGCGCGGCTGTCGCCGCTGTTCGAATTGTCGCATTCGGCGCTGACGGTGGTGACCTTCATCGGTGCCTTCACCGCCTTCTTCGCGGCGACCGTCGGCCTGGTCCAGAACGACATCAAGCGCGTCATCGCCTATTCGACCTGCTCGCAGCTCGGCTACATGTTCGTGGCGCTCGGCGTCGGCGCCTATGGCGCTGCGATCTTCCACCTGTTCACGCACGCCTTCTTCAAGGCGCTGCTGTTCCTTGGCTCGGGCTCGGTCATCCATGCCGTCTCCGACGAGCAGGACATGCGCAAGATGGGCGGCTTGAGGAAGCTGATCCCGACCACCTACTGGATGATGGTGATCGGCACTCTGGCGCTGACGGGCGTCGGCATTCCGGTGACCGTTATCGGTACCGCCGGCTTCTTCTCCAAGGACGCCATCATCGAGACGGCCTTTGCCGGGCACAATTCGGTCGCGGGGCTGGCCTTCGTGGCCCTGGTCATCGCCGCCGGCTTCACCTCCTTCTACTCCTGGCGGCTGATCTTCATGACCTTCCATGGCGAGCCGCGGGCGAGCCACGAGGTGATGCATCACGTCCATGAATCACCGCCGGTGATGCTGGTGCCGCTGTTCATCCTGGCGGCCGGCGCTTTGTTTGCCGGCATCATCTTCCACGGCGCCTTCATCGGCGAGGGCTATGCCGAATTCTGGAAGGCGTCGCTGTTCACGCTGGCGGACAACCACATCCTGCACGAGATCCACGAACTGCCGCTGTGGGTCGAGCTCTCGCCCTTCATCGCCATGCTGATAGGACTCGCGGTGGCCTGGCAGTTCTACATCCGGTCCCCGGAAATGCCGAGGAATCTCGCTGCCCAGCATCGCGGACTCTACGCCTTCCTGCTCAACAAGTGGTATTTCGACGAGCTTTACGACTTCCTGTTCGTGCGGCCGGCCAAGCGTCTCGGTTCCTTCCTGTGGAAGACCGGTGACGGGACCATCATCGATGGGCTCGGGCCGGACGGCATTTCGGCGCGCGTCGTCGATGTCACCAACCGCGTCGTCAAGCTGCAGACCGGCTATCTCTATCACTATGCCTTCGCCATGCTGATCGGCGTTGCCGCACTCGTCACCTGGATGATGCTCTGATGACCGCCTGGCCAATCCTCTCGCTGGTCACCTTCCTGCCGCTGGTTGGTGTGCTGCTGATCCTGTTCATCAACGATGACAGCGAAAACGCGCGCCGCAACATCCGCGCCATTGCGTTCATAACCACGGCATCCACCTTCCTGGTGTCGCTGTTGATCTGGACCGGCTTCGACAATTCGCAGGCCGGCTTCCAGTACGTCGAAAAGGTCGCCTGGCTCGACTCCGGCATTTCCTACCATTTGGGCGTCGACGGCATTTCCATGCTGTTCGTCATCCTGACGACCTTCCTGATGCCGCTTTGCATCCTGGCGTCGTGGGAAGCGATCGAGAAGCGCGTCAAGGCCTACATGATCGCCTTCCTGCTTCTGGAAACGCTGATGATCGGCGTGTTCTGCGCTTTGGACATCGTGCTGTTCTACGTCTTCTTCGAAGCCGGCCTGATCCCGATGTTCATCATCATCGGCGTGTGGGGAGGCAAGCGGCGCGTCTACGCCTCGTTCAAATTCTTCCTCTATACGCTGGCCGGCTCGGTGCTGATGCTGCTCGCCATCATGGCGATGTTCTTCCAGTCCGGCACCACCGACATCCCGACGCTTTTGACGCACAACTTCCCGGCCAACATGCAGACCTGGTTGTGGCTCGCCTTCTTCGCCTCCTTCGCGGTGAAGATGCCGATGTGGCCGGTACATACCTGGCTGCCCGACGCGCATGTCGAGGCGCCGACGGCAGGCTCGGTCATCCTGGCCGCCATCCTCTTGAAAATGGGCGGGTACGGCTTCCTGCGCTTCTCCCTGCCGATGTTCCCGCTGGCGTCCGAGATGTTCGCGCCGCTGGTGTTCACGCTGTCGGTCGTCGCCATCATCTACACCTCGCTGGTGGCGCTGATGCAGGAGGACATGAAGAAGCTGATCGCCTATTCCTCGGTCGCCCATATGGGCTTCGTCACCATGGGCATCTTCGCCATGAACCAGGAAGGCGTGCAGGGCGCGATCTTCCAGATGCTCAGCCACGGCCTGGTCTCGGGCGCGCTGTTCCTGTGCGTCGGCGTCATCTATGACCGCATGCATACCCGCGAGATCGCCGCCTATGGCGGCCTCGTCAACAACATGCCGAAATACGCCACCGTGTTCATGATCTTCACCATGGCCAATGTCGGCCTGCCTGGCACGTCAGGCTTCGTCGGCGAGTTCCTGACCATGCTCGGCGTGTTCCGCGTCAATACCTGGGTGGCGTTCTTCGCCGCCACCGGCGTCATCCTGTCGGCCGCCTACGCGCTTTGGCTCTATCGTCGGGTGATCTTCGGCGCACTAACCAAGGACAGCCTGAAGGGACTGCTCGATCTGTCGACCCGCGAGAAGGCGATCATCTATCCGCTGGTCGTGCTGGTCATCTTCTTCGGCGTTTATCCCGCACCCGTCTTCGACGCGACGGCCCAGTCGGTCAAGTCGCTCGTCACCAATGTCACCGCATCCATCGGCGCCGCGCAGACCGCGGCGGCGAACTGACCCAGGGGTTTTGCGAACCATGACGCCGGACCTTCTCTCCAGCCTGTCGCTCTCGACGCCCGAGCTGATCCTTGCCATCGGCGCGCTCGCGCTGCTGATGGTCGGGGCCTATTCGCGTTCCAACACCGCCAATACGGTGACCGGCCTTGCCGTCGCCGTGCTGGTGATCGCAGGCGCCTGGCTGATCTTCCACGCCGGGCAGGGCACCGCCTATGGCAATGCCTTCATCCAGGATTCCTTCGCCCGCTTCATGAAGGTGCTGGCGCTGGTCGGTTCGGCGGTGACGCTCATCATGTCGATGCGCTTTGCCAAGGCGGAGCGTTTCGACAAGTTCGAATATCCGGTGCTGATCCTGCTTTGCACGCTCGGCATGATGCTGATGATCTCGGCCAACGGCATGATCGGGCTCTATCTCGGCCTCGAACTGCAGTCGCTGGCGATCTACGTGCTGGCGGCGATCAACCGCGACAATCTGCGTTCGACCGAGGCAGGCCTGAAATATTTCGTCCTCGGCGCGCTGTCCTCGGGCATGCTGCTCTATGGTATCAGCCTGGTCTATGGTTACACCGGCAACACCGGTTTCCAGGAGATCGCCACCGCACTTGGCGGCGGCGAGCGCCAGCTTGGCCTCGTCGTCGGCCTCGTCTTCGTGCTGGCCGGGCTTGCCTTCAAGATCTCGGCGGTGCCGTTCCACATGTGGACGCCAGACGTCTATGAAGGCGCGCCGACGCCGGTGACGGCCTTCCTGGCGGCAGCGCCGAAAATGGCGGCGATGGCGCTGATCGTGCGCGTCACCATGGGCGCGTTCAAGCCGATCGCTTCCGACTGGCAGCAGATCATCGTCTTCATCTCGATCGCCTCGATGGCGCTTGGCGCTTTCGCCGCCATCGGCCAGACCAACATCAAGCGGCTGATGGCCTATTCCTCGATTGGCCATATGGGCTACGCGCTGGTCGGCCTCGCCGCCAACAGCCAGGCCGGTGTGCGCGGCGTCGCCATCTATATGCTGATCTACCTGGTGATGACGTTGGGCACCTTCGCCTTCATCCTCGCCATGCGGCGCAAGGAAGGCAATGTCGAGCAGATCAGCGATCTCGCCGGCCTGTCGTCGACCAACCCTGTGATGGCGACGATCCTGACGGTCCTGATGTTCTCGCTGGCCGGCATTCCGCCGCTCGCCGGCTTCTGGGGGAAGTGGTACGTCTTCCTCGCAGCCATCAACGCCAATCTCTACGCGCTGGCGATCATCGGCGTGCTGGCCTCGGTGGTGGGCGCCTACTATTATCTGCGCATCATCAAGATCATGTGGTTCGATGAGCCGGTCGGCGGCTTCGTGCCGATGGCCAGCGAATTGCGTGTCGTGCTCGGCGTCAGTGGCGCGTTCGTGCTGTTCTATGTGCTGATCGGCGGGCCGATCGGCACCTATGCCGAAGCCGCCGCCAAGACATTTTTCTGACGGGATGGCATTTCGGCTGGCTCCAACCTCGGCGTCGGAAGGGTTCCGGCTCGAAGCGCATGACAGTGTCGGCTCCACCAACGCGCTGGCGCTGGACCATGCCCGGGCGGGCGACCCGGGCAAGCTCTGGGTCGTTTCCAAAAAGCAGGAAAGCGGGCGCGGCCGGCGTGGCCGTGCCTGGGCAACGCCGGAAGGCAATCTGGCGGCGACGCTGCTTGTCATCACCGCCGGCGAGCTTCGCCTGGCCGCGACGCTCGGCTTTGTCGCCGGGCTGGCGCTGGCGGACGCGCTCGACGCGGTGGTGCCGAAGAGCCGCATCGCGATAGGTCTCGACGGTGCGAGCCAGGGACGGAACCGCTTCGAGCTGAAATGGCCAAACGACGTGCTCGCCTCCGGGGCCAAGCTCGCCGGCATCCTCTTGGAGTCGGCGATGCTTGATGGTGGCCGTTTCGCGGTGGCGGTAGGCATCGGTGTCAACGTGGTGGCGCACCCGCAGGATTTGCCGTATCCCGCGACATCGCTTCATGCGTTGGGTGCGGCTTGCGATGCCGAAACGCTGTTTTTGGCGCTGTCGGATGCCTGGAGCGAGAATGCCCGCCTTTGGGACGAAGGGCGTGGCCTTGCCGCCATCAGGAAGCGTTGGCTGGCCCGCGCAGCTGGCCTTGGCGGCGAGGTTGCTGTCAGAATTGACGGTAATGTGGTGCGCGGCGTCTTCGAGACCATTGACGAGGACTGCCGTTTCGTGATCCGCGACGATGAAGGGTCTGTTCTGACGATCGCCGCCGGCGATGTGCATTTCGGCGCGGTCGCGTCCGCGCGGGTATAGTTTTGTTCTTGAGCAATTCCGGGCTGAAAACGGTTAGACACTTTTGCTGGAATTGCTTTAACGGCTTGGCCTGAGGGCCAGGAAGGGAAAAATCATGGCGAAAGCGGACAACGCCGAACTCGTCTTCGTGCCGCTTGGCGGCGTCGGCGAGATCGGCATGAACTTCGCCCTCTACGGCTACGGCCCGCCGAGCGCGCGCGAGTGGATCGTGATCGATGTCGGCGTCACCTTTCCCGACGCAGCGCATCCGGGCGTCGACCTGATCCTGCCCGACACGCGCTTTATCGAGGAGAACCTCGCCAATTTGCGCGGCATCATCATCACCCACGCGCATGAGGACCACTACGGTGCGCTGCTCGACACCTGGCCGAAGCTGAAGGCGCCGGTCTGGATGACGCCATTCAGCGCCGGGCTGCTGGAAGCCAAGCGGCAGGGCGAGCAGGGCGCACCGAAGATCCCGCTGTCGATCTACCGGGCCGGCGAAAAGTTCACCGTCGGTCCCTACGAGATCGAAGCCATTCCGGTGGCGCATTCCATCCCCGAGCCGATGTCGCTGGCGATCACCTCGCCGGCCGGCACCGTCATCCATACCGGCGACTGGAAGATCGATCCGGAACCGACGATCGGACCCAAGACCGATGAGGCGCGTTTCCGCGCCTATGGCGACAAGGGCGTGCTGGCGCTGATCTGCGATTCGACCAACGCGCTGCGCGAAGGCGATTCACCCTCGGAAGTGGCCGTGGGCGAGGGCCTGAAAGGTGTCATCCAGGCCGCCAAGGGCCGCGTCGCCGTCACCACTTTTTCCTCCAATGTCGGACGTATCGTCTCGATCGCCCGGGCGGCGCGCGATGCCGGCCGCCAGTGCCTGGTGCTCGGCCGCTCGCTGAAGCGCGTCATCGATGTCGCTGACGAGCTTGGCTACATGGACGGTCTGCCGGAGTTCATCGCCGAGGAGGATTTCGGTTTCATCCCGCGCGAGAACCTGGTCATCATCTGCACCGGCAGCCAGGGCGAGCCGCTGGCGGCGCTGGCGAAACTGTCGCGCGATGAGATGAAATCGGTGTCGCTGACGGCGGGCGACACGGTGGTGTTTTCTTCGCGCACCATTCCCGGTAACGAAAAGGCGATCCTCGAAATCAAGAACCGCCTGATCGATCTCGGCATCAAGATCATCGAGGACGGCGATGCGCTGGTGCATGTCTCCGGCCATCCCCGGCGCAGCGAACTGCGCAAGATGTATGAATGGGTGCGCCCGCAGATAGGCGTTCCCGTACACGGCGAGGCCGCGCATCTGGTGGCGCAGGGTTCGCTGATGTCGATGTCGGGCATCGGCCAGGTGGCGCAGGTGCGCGATGGCGACATGCTGCGGCTGGCGCCGGGTCCCGCGACCATCATCGACCAGGTGCCGTTCGGCCGCGTCTACAAGGACGGCAATCTGATCGGTACCGACCAGGCGATGGGTATTCGCGACCGGCGCAAATTGTCCTTTGCCGGTCATGTCGCGGTCAATGTCGTTCTCGACGATATGTATGAACTGGCCGGCGATCCCGATCTGGTCGCAATTGGCGTGGCCGAGGCCGATGCCCGTGGCGAGACGCTCGAGGACCTGATGATCGATGCGGCCGTCGGCGCGGTCGATTCGATCCCCCGTCAGCGCCGCAAGGACCTCGACCTGGTGCAGGAGGCGGTGCGGCGCGCGGTACGCGGCGCGGCGAACGAAGCCTGGGGCAAGAAACCGTTGGTGACTGTTTTCGTCACCCGTTGAGAGGGGCAGGGCTGGTCAGACGTTCAACTGATAGCTGACCGGAATCCAGCGAAAGGACCCGCCTATCTGCCCGACATAGCCCAGGCCCGGAAACGGCATGTGATGACCTGCGACGAGCAGGCGCCGTTCCGAAGCCATCCTCAGCAGCCGCTTGCGGGTCTCGATTGCCCTTTCCTTGTCGTCGTCGAAATCGGCATGCCACTCCGGATGCTGGATGGACACGACATAGTGCAGGAAAGCGTCCGACCAGATTAGCAATTGCTGCCCGCCGCTTTCGACAAGGAAGGCCAAAAGCCCGGGAGAGTGACCGGCTGCATCGATGGCAGTGATGCCCGGCACCACTTCGTCTCCAGGCGCTATGAATGTCGCGCGATCGGCCAGTCCGGTGCAAATCCGCCTGAAGAGATCACGGTTGGCCAACCTGGCCGCGCGCACAGCATTTCCTTCGGTCCAGAAGGCGAATTCCGCCGCGCCGAATACATAGCGCGCCCGGCTGAAAACCGGTTCGCCGTTCCGGACAAGCCCGCCAATGTGGTCCGGATGCCCGTGCGTGATGACCACGACATCGATGTCATCGGGGCCGAGCCCAAGGGCTTGCAGACAGCCCAGGAGTGAACTGTCTTCATCTCCGCAGCCAGTGTCGAACAGGATCTTTTCGGAACCGGTGTCGACCAGCGTCGGGACGAAGCAATGTTCGTAGCGATCCGGGTCGATGAAATTCGAGACCGCGAGTTCGTGCACGGCCGCCGGCGGCTGTCCGGCCGCGAAGGCCGATGCAAGCTTGTCTCTGATATCAACGGCGTCGAGCAAAGCGGCAACTTTGAACGACCCGAGATCGAAGGTGAACACGCGGGCGCGGGCAGGGCTGATTCCGGACATTGCCGTTTGTACTTCGCTGATGTCGTTTGCAACAGGTGCGACAGTGCGCTCCTCGTGAAAGGCTGTCGGTCTCGGTTGATTTGACGTATGACGCCAACCTTGGACCTGGGAGAAAAAAGCTCGCCATGCTCGGACGACTGAACCATGTCGCGCTTGCGGTGCCGGATTTGACTGCCGCCATTGCCGCTTACCGCAACACACTCGGCGCCGAAGTGACCGAGCCGCAGGCTTTGCCGGAGCATGGCGTCGCCGTGGTGTTCGTCAATGTCGGCAACACCAAGATCGAATTGCTGGAGCCGCTCGGCGAGAACTCGCCGATCGCGGCATTCCTGGCGAAGAACCCATCGGGCGGCATGCATCATCTCTGCTACGAGGTCGACGATATCCTGGCCGCGCGCGACCAGCTCAAGGCTGCCGGCGCCCGCGTGCTTGGCGACGGCAATCCCAAGTCAGGTGCGCATGGCAAGCCGGTGTTGTTCCTGCATCCGAAGGATTTCTTCGGTACGCTGATCGAACTGGAGCAATCATGAGCTGGGTCTCGTTCACCGCCCTGTTTTTCGCGACTTGGTGGGTGGTGCTGTTTGCCGTTCTGCCGTTCAGCGTCAAGACGCAGGATGACGATCATGACGTGACGCTGGGCACGGTTGCGAGCGCGCCGCGCGGGCCGCATATGTTGCGTGCCGTGATCCGCACCACCATCGCGACGGCGATCCTGATGGGCATTTTCTACGGTTTGACGCACGGGCTGGGATATAGCCTCAACGACATCCCGCACATCGTGCCGGATTTCGGCCAGACCCCAGCGAAATAGAGCGCCCGGTAAGGCTGCTCCCCAAAGGTGCTCCAACGAGATCGGAGCGCTGCGGATGATATTGAGATGCCGCCCCGCCTGCCGGCCACGGGCTGCTGACGCGAGGTCATGTAGCCTGGCAATTCGCGGCGCTAACCAGATGATTGCACAAAAAAAATGCAAGGCACAAGGCCTTGCAATTAAACGCGTCCGATCTGTTTCCGGTGTCCGGCGGCAGCGAATAACCGCGCCTAGATCGCATCCTCCCAAGACTTTGACCGCGTAGGAAGGCAGATTTGTTTCTGCCCTCTCGGTTATCGGGGCACATTAGCCTAACGGAAATGAAAATGTCACGAAGAATTTTGCCTTGAAACGGGCATTCTCGTGCTGCACTGCACAATAGTGCGGCAGGCTTTGCTTTTGAAACGGACAGCCAGGGTTGATAGAGCCTTTGCGGCATGTTCGCGATTGACGCGCGCAAAGAATTGGTGGGCAAATCCGAAGAGGATCGGTGCGTTCCATTGTCGGCGCGGACTGATCCGGAGCGCGGGATTCCGGGACGGAAGGGGCTGATGTGGTGGGATGGCCGGGTTTCCATTCGGTCATGAAATCGCTATGAAGCCGGGGCAAGCAAGCCTGCGCCCCGCCGATTCTGGCGTGGCCATTCTCATTCACGGACCAGTCCATGCGTTTGTCGCGCTATTTCCTGCCTATCCTTAAAGAAAATCCGCGCGAGGCCGAAATCGTCTCGCATCGGCTGATGCTGCGCGCCGGCATGATCCGACAGCAGGGGCAGGGCAGTTTTTCCTGGCTGCCGCTGGGCAAGCGGGTGCTGGACAAGGTCTGCAAGATCATCCGCGAGGAGCAAAACCGCGCCGGCGCGCTGGAGATCCTGATGCCGACCATCCAGTCGGCCGATCTGTGGCGCGAGAGCGGCCGTTACAACGACTACGGCAAGGAGATGCTGCGCATCAAGGACCGTCAGGACCGCGACATGCTCTACGGACCGACCAACGAGGAAATGGTCACCGAGATTTTTCGCGCCTACGTCAAGTCCTACAAGGACCTGCCGCTCAACCTCTACCACATCCAGTGGAAGTTCCGTGACGAGGTGCGGCCGCGCTTCGGCGTGATGCGTTCGCGCGAATTCCTGATGAAGGACGCCTATTCCTTCGATCTCGACTTCGAGGGCGCGCGGGCCGCCTATAACAGGATGTTCGTGTCCTATCTCCGGACCTTCACCCGCATGGGCCTGCAGGCAATCCCGATGCGGGCCGACACCGGACCGATCGGCGGCGATCTCAGCCATGAGTTCATCATCCTGGCCGATACAGGCGAGAGCCAGGTTTTCTGCCATCGCGATTATCTGTCGCTTGCCGTGCCTGGCGCGAACACCGACTTCGCCAATGACGGCGAGATATCGGACATCGTCAAGACGTGGACGACGCCTTACGCCGCTACCGACGAGATGCATGACGAGGCGGCCTGGGAGAAGGTCCCGACAAGTGACCGGGTCTCGGCGCGCGGCATCGAGGTCGGCCATATCTTCCACTTCGGCGAGAAATACTCCAAGCCGATGGGCGCCAAGGTGACCGGCCCCGACGGCAAGGATCATTTCGCCTCCGGCGGCTCCTACGGCATCGGCCCGTCGCGGCTGGTCGCGGCGATCATCGAGGCCAGCCACGACGAGAACGGCATTATCTGGCCGGAAGCGGTGGCGCCGTTCGATATCGGCCTGATCAACATGAAGGCGGGCGACGCCGACTGCGACCGCGTCTGCGACGAGCTCAACGCTGCCTTCACGGCCGCCGGCAAGGACCTGCTCTACGACGATACGGACCAGCGGCCGGGCGGCAAATTCGCCACCGCGGACCTGATCGGCCTGCCCTGGCAAGTGATTGTCGGGCCGCGCGGCGTGGCCGCCGGCGAGGTCGAGATCAAGAATCGCAAGAGCGGCGAGCGCGTGACGCTGCCGATCGCCGACGCGGCAAAACGCTTCGGTGCCGCCGCATGAGCGAGGCGGCGGCAGCGAGATCGGCGGGCGCCGGCCCGTTCTCAATCTTCGAACGCACGGTTGCGTGGCGCTATTTGCGCTCGCGGCGCAAGGAGACGGTGATCTCGGTGATCGCCTCGATCTCCTTTCTCGGCATCATGCTGGGCGTCGCCACGCTGATCGTGGTCATGGCCGTGATGAACGGGTTCCGCGCCGAGCTTTTGACGCGCATACTCGGCGTCAACGGCCATCTGATCGTGCAGCCGCTCGATTCGCCACTCGAGGACTATGCCCAGGTCGCCAGCCGCATCAACGGCGTGTCCGGCGTCAAATACGCTATTCCGCTGATCGATGGCCAGGTGCTGGCGCAAGGCAATGTCGGCGGCGGCACCGGCGCGCTGGTGCGCGGTATCAGGGGTGAAGACCTCGGCAAGATCGCCATCGTGGCCAGCAACATCAAGCAAGGCACGCTCGCCGATTTCGATACCGGCGAGGGCGTCGCCATCGGCAAGCGCATGGCCGAGAATCTCGGCTTGGCGCTCGGCGATACCATCACCTTGATCTCGCCGGACGGGGATGTGACGCCGCTCGGCACCACACCGCGCATGAAGGGCTACAAGATCGCCGCGATCTTCGAAGTCGGCATGTCGGAGTATGACAGCTCCATCGTCTACATGCCGTTCTCCGAAGCGCAGCTCTATTTCAACATGGACGGCCGGGCGCAGACGATCGAGATCTATGTCGACAATCCCGATGATGTCGATGCGCTGAAACCGAAGGTGGAAGAGGCGGCGCAACGCCCCATCGACCTCGTCGACTGGCGCCAGCGCAACGAGACCTTCTTTTCCGCCCTTCAGGTCGAGCGCAACGTGATGTTCATGATCCTGACGCTGATCGTGCTGGTGGCGGCGCTCAACATCATTTCCGGACTGATCATGCTAGTGAAGGACAAGGGGCATGACATCGCCATCCTGCGCACCATGGGCGCCTCGCGCAGCGCCATCCTGCGCATCTTCCTGATGACGGGAGCGGCGATCGGCGTGACGGGCACGCTCGCCGGCGTGCTGCTCGGCGTCCTGATCTGCACCAACATCGAATCGATCCGCCAGTTCTTCTCCTGGATGACCGGCAAGGTGCTGTTCAATCCGGAGCTGTATTTCCTCAGCCAGTTGCCGGCCAAGATGGATCCGCGCGAGACGACCTACGTCATCATCATGGCGCTGGCGTTGTCCTTCCTGGCAACGGTGTTTCCAGCCTGGCGGGCGGCCCGCCTCGATCCGGTCGAAGCGTTGAGGTATGAGTAGTGGCCGAGGTCATTATCGAGCTGAAGAGCGTCGAGCGGCACTATGTCCAGGGGCCGCGCAAGCTCACCATACTGAACGGCGCCGACTTCTCGCTGCGGCGCGGCGAAATGGTGGCGTTGGTGGCGCCGTCGGGCACCGGCAAGTCGACGCTGCTGCATACGGCGGGCCTGCTGGAGCGTCCCGACGCCGGAGACGTGATCTTGTCCGGCCGCGCCTGCGGCCGGTTGTCCGACGACGAGCGCACCTCGATCCGCCGCAACGATGTCGGCTTCGTCTATCAGTTCCATCATTTGCTGCCGGAGTTTTCGGCGCTGGAAAACATCATGATGCCGCAGCTCATCAAGGGGCTGCCGCGCAAGGAAGCGGGCGAGCGCGCCGCGCAACTGCTCGACTACATGCAGATCGGCAAGCGGGCGTCGCACCGGCCATCCGAGCTGTCCGGCGGCGAGCAGCAGCGTGTCGCCATTGCGCGAGCTGTCGCCAATGCGCCGCTGGTGCTGCTCGCCGACGAGCCGACCGGCAATCTGGACCCGGTCACCGCCTCCTATGTGTTCGAGGCGCTGGAGGCGCTGGTGCGGCAATCGGGTCTCGCCGCGCTGATCGCCACCCACAATCACGAACTGGCATCGCGCATGGACCGGCGCGTCACGCTCTCCGACGGCAAGGTGGTGCCGCTTTAGTCTGTGCGTCAGGTGTTGCCGGCCTGACCTGAAACTCAACACCTGCGTGTTTCGCGAGTGCCCGACGCCCGCCATTTTCCCTGCCTGTTGGTAGGCGGCGGGCTGTCAACCTTTTCTTAACTCTGCCGATCTGATCGCCCGGAGATTTTGGATGCGGTCGGATTCTGTTCGTTGACAATGGAACAAAATTAGAACAAATTAGAAACATATCCACAACAGGAGAGAGTTATGACCGATTTGGTTCAGGATGTCATCTCGCTGGTTTGCATGAGTGCGTTTCTTGTTTCCATGGCGATCTGGATCGGAGCCATGTGAGTTGGCGGCATCCGCCATCGCTATTCCCGATGGCCGTAAGCCGCTCCGCCGTTAAGCTTTTCTTGCCGCCGCGACGTTAGGGTGCGCCTCCAGGCAGGAGCAACGTCCAGGTGTCGCCCATCGTCACGGCCATTCTCGTGGCCAGCAATCTCGGGCTGATCTTTCTCTTGATGACCGTGCCGCTCGGTTTGCGCACGGTCCGGTCGAGCCGCGTCGTGGCAATGGACCGGCAGCGCTTGTGGCAAGCGCTGTGGCCACTTGGCAGCGATGCCGGCTGGTCCGGCGAGATCCTGTCGGCGCAGCCGCTGGACGAAGGGGGCGTGGCCCGCATCATGCTGTCGTGGGAAGGCCGCGACGGCAAGCCGATCGAGCGCAGGGCGCGGTTTGAAGACGTCGTCGAGGGCAGCCGCTTCTCGATGCGGGTGATCGAGGACACCGCGCTCGATGGCTCGTTCTGGAAGGATTATGGCGAGACCGCCGAACTGGTTTCGCAGGGCAGCGGCACACGCGTGACGCTCAGCCGCACAGACCGGTATCGCGGCGTCGCTTTCCTGGTGTTCCGTTACTTCGCCATGCGCCGCGAGCTCTCCAAGCTGCAGTGTTGGGCAAGGACCGGGCAGTACCGCAAGGGCGGCTGGTTCGAGCATCCGCTGAGCCAGGTCGGCTTTGCCGTGCTGTCGGCGTTGATGCTGTGGCCGTTCTTCGGCCTTCACCTCGGCGGGCTGGCGCTGGCCGCGATCCTGACGTCGGTGGTGGCACTGCACGAACTCGGCCACATGGCGGCGTTTCGGCTGACGGGCCATCGCAGGGCGCGGATGATCTTCATCCCGCTGCTTGGCGGCATCGCCATTGGCGGCCGGCCCTACAACAGCCGTTTCGAAGTGGCCTTCGTGGCGTTGATGGGGGCGGGGTTCTCAGCCTTCCTGGTGCCGATCGTCATTGCCGCCAGCGTGCTTGCCGGCGGCGAGGGCCACAAGGCCGCGGCCGCGCTGCTGGCCGCGCTTGCGGGCTGCGTGGCCCTGTTCAACATCGCCAATCTGGTGCCGGTGTGGAAATTCGACGGCGGCCAGGTGCTGCGCCAGATCTGCCCGGGGCCAATCGTCCTGGCGCTGGCGTCCTTCTCGCTGCTTTCGGCCTTTCTGGCGCTCGGCTGGCGGGCTGGTTTTTCGTCGGGCTTCCTGCTGGCGGCCGGTGCGGTGTTTTCGATCCTCAGCCTGCTCACCGTCGGCAGCGGCGTGAAGCCACGTCATGAACTGGAGCCGATCGGCACCGTCGACCGTCTCGTCATCGCAGGGGCCTTGCTGGCGGTGTTCGCCATCCATGGCTGCGGCGTGTTGTGGGCGTCGGCCCAACTGATCTGACGCGCGGTCAGCCGGTCTTGCGGGCCACTTCGGCGGGCAAGGCCACGGCTGCACCGAACACATCTTTGAACGCGGAT
Source organism: Mesorhizobium sp. B2-3-11 (assembly GCF_006442215.1). Taxonomy (NCBI): domain Bacteria; kingdom Pseudomonadati; phylum Pseudomonadota; class Alphaproteobacteria; order Hyphomicrobiales; family Phyllobacteriaceae; genus Mesorhizobium; species Mesorhizobium sp. B2-3-11. The sequence goes on from NZ_VFVS01000013.1 coordinate 170,475, forward strand.
TTCAGCGCGAGATCGAGATCGGCCATCGTCACGGGAAGGCCAAGGTCGACGAGGCTGGTGACGCCATGGTCCTGCACGCCGCAGGGCACGATGCCGCCGAAATGGGAAAGGTCCGGCTCGACATTGATGGCTATGCCGTGAAAACTGACCCAGCGCCGCAGCCTGATGCCGATTGCCGCGATCTTGTCCTCGCCCAGTGAGCCGTCCGGCAAGGCGGGGCGATCGGGCCGCACCACCCAGACACCGACCCGGTCCTCGCGGCGCTCGCCGCGCACGTTGAAGGCGGCGAGCGTACCGATGATCCACTGTTCGAGTGCGGCGACGAAGGCGCGCACGTCCTCGCGCCGGCGCTTCAGGTCGAGCATGACATAGGCAACCCGCTGGCCGGGCCCGTGATAGGTGTATTCGCCGCCGCGACCGGCCGCGAAGACCGGAAAGCGGTCAGGCTCGATCAGGTCCTCGATGCGGGCGCTGGTGCCGGCGGTGTAGAGAGGCGGATGCTCGACCAGCCAGACCATCTCGCCGGCGGCTCCGCTGCGGATCGCCTCGGCGCGCGCCTCCATGAAGGCCAGCGCATCGGGATAGGCGGTAAGGCCAGGTTCGACCAGCCATTCTACCGGCGCCGAACCGGGCAACGGGAGGAACGACGTGGCGATCTGGCTGCGTTCTGTCATGGTGTGTCGCTTTTACTTATACATGTCGTGGTCCCAAAACCGCCTTGCACTTTTGGGCGACATGCCTTTGGCCTCCATATGGCGACATCAGGCGCAAACGTCCAGTTCGGATGCTCATTGCAATCCTGTGGAACGTTATGCCCATTGCCGGACATTATTGCTCATCGCGCACTTGTTTCGCCGGAAACGATTTGCTACACGCCGCGAGCCGGTCGGTTCCGGCTCCTACCACGTGCGGTCGTGGCGGAATTGGTAGACGCGCAGCGTTGAGGTCGCTGTGGGGCAACCCGTGGAAGTTCGAGTCTTCTCGACCGCACCAAAATTTCCTGAAGCAAGCCTTCGGACGCGTTGATGTCAACGCCGGCAATCTGGCGATCATCAGACCATGAGTACGGTGCCGACCTTCCTATAAGGGCCGGACCTCGGGTCCATTCGGCAGATCGATGGTCACGACGAGGCCGCTTGGCTGGTTGTCGTGCAACTCGATCTTGCCGCTGATTGGAAGAGACCGTTGGCGGCGCATTCCAGTCGCGCCGCCTCGTGCTCGGCAACGGCCCGCGGCCGCTTGTTGGTGAAGGTTAGGCCGCCTTCTTCGTTCGCTCCAGCGTATCGGCCACCACATCGCCGAAGGACGACGGCGTCGGCACGATGATGACGCCGGCCTCTTTCAGGATCTCGACCTTCTCCTGCGCCGACTCGCCGAAGGCCGAGATGATGGCGCCGGCATGGCCCATGCGGCGGCCTTTCGGGGCCGAAAGCCCGGCGATGTAGGCGATCAGAGGCTTGCGCATATTGTCACGCGCCCAGATCGCGGCTTCCGCTTCCTGCGGTCCGCCGATCTCGCCGATCATCACCACTGCGTCGGTTTCGTCATCCTGCTCGAACAGCTTCAGAACGTCCTTGAAGGAGGAGCCGTTGATCGGATCGCCGCCGATGCCGACGCTGGTCGATACACCGATGCCGAGCGCCTTCATCTGCGAGGCGGCCTCGTAGCCCAGCGTGCCCGAGCGGCCGACGATGCCGACGCGGCCAGGAAGGTAGATCGAGCCGGGCATGATGCCCATCAGCGCCTGTCCGGGCGTGATGATGCCGGCGCAATTCGGCCCGACCAGCCGCATGCGGTCCTCGAAGCGGTAGCGGCGCATGTAGCGCTTGACCTGCATCATGTCCTGCGAGGGGATGCCGTCGGTGATGCAGACGCAGAGCTTTATCCCCGCATCCGCGGCCTCCATGATCGAATCGGCGGCGAAGGGCGGCGGCACGAAGACGATGCTCGCCTCGGCGCGGGTTTCGCGCACCGCGCCCTTGACGGTGTTGAAGATCGGCAGGCCAAGATGCGTCTGGCCGCCCTTGCCGGGGGTGACGCCGCCGACGAGCTTGGTGCCGTAGCGCTTCATGTCCTCGGCATGGAAACTGCCGATCTTGCCGGTGAAACCTTGCACGATGACGCGCGTGCTGCGGTTGAGCAGGATTGCCATTTTTCTGTCCTCCCTCAGGCTGCTTTTTTCTTGGTGGCCGCGCGCCACGCGGCGACGGCTTTTTCGGCGGCTTCGGCGAGCGTGTCGGCGACGATCACCGCCTCGCCGGAATCGGCCAGGATCTTGCGCCCTTCCTCGGCCCTGGTGCCGGAAAGCCGCACCACCAGCGGCACGTTGACGCCGACCTCGCGGATCGCCTTGATGACGCCTTCGGCAACCCAATCGCAACGGTTGATGCCGGCGAAGATGTTGACCAGGATGGTCTCGACATTCTTGTCGCCGAGCACCGCGCGGAAGGATTTCGCCACCCGCTCGGGCGAAGCGCCGCCGCCGATGTCGAGGAAGTTCGCCGGCTCGCCGCCGGCGATCTTGATCATGTCCATGGTCGCCATGGCGAGCCCGGCGCCGTTGATGATGCAGCCGATATTGCCGTCGAGGCCGACATAGGAGAGGCCACGGTCGCTGGCGAAGGTTTCGCGCGGGTCTTCCTGGCTCTTGTCGCGCAATTCGGAGATTTCGGGCCGCCGGAACAGCGCGTTCTCGTCGAACGACATCTTGGCGTCGAGGGCGACCAGGCTGCCGTCGCGGGTCACCACCAACGGATTGATCTCCAGCATCGAGGCGTCGTAGTCGCGGAACACCTGGTAACAGCTGAAGATGGTCTCGGTCGCCTTGCCGATCAGGCTGTCCTCCAGCCCGAGCCCGAAGGCGATCTCGCGCGCCTGGAAGCGCTGCATGCCGACGCCCGGATCGACGGTGGCGAGGATGATGGAATCCGGCGCTCTTTCGGCAATCTCCTCGATCTCAATGCCGCCGGCGGCCGAGGCGACGATCATGACGCGCTCTTCCTTGCGGTCGAGCACGAAGCCGAGATAGAGCTCCTGCGCGATGTCGACGGCTTCCTCCAGATAGAGGCGCGAGATCAGCTTGCCGCGCGGGCCGGTCTGGTGGGTCACCAGCTTGCGCCCGAGCATGGCCTCGGCGGCGCTGGAGATCTCCTCGTCATTGGCGCAAAGCTTGATGCCACCGGCCTTGCCACGGGCACCGGAATGAACCTGCGCCTTCAGCACCCATTTGCCGCCGCCGATCTCGCGCGCCCGGTAGGTCGCCTGTTCGGGACTGTAAGCCAGGCCACCGCGCGGCACATGCACTCCATGCCGGGCGAGCAGTTCCTTGGCCTGATATTCGTGGATGTCCATTTTTTCTCCTCCCCAAATCGTCGAAGTGCCGCGACGCGCGGTTCTCGTTGGCTAGTTAAGCTGGCCGGCGCGTTCGATGGCGTCATTAACCACCAGCACGTTGCGCGCCATGCGTTCCGATGCGGCGTCGATCATCTTGCCGTCGAGCGCGGCAGCACCCTTGCCCTGCGCCTCGGCTTCCTTCAGCACTTCGAGGATGCGGCGGGCGCGCGTGACTTCCTTCTCCGGCGGCGAGAACATCTCGTTGGCCAAGGCAATCTGCGAGGGATGGATCGCCCATTTGCCTTCGATACCGAGTGCGGCCGCGCGCCTGGCGGCCGCCTTGTAGCCTTCCGGATCGGAGAAATCGCCGAACGGCCCGTCGATGGCGCGCAACCCATAGGCGCGGCAGGCGACGGTCATGCGCGACAGCGCGAAATGCCACTGGTCGCCGGGATAGTCGGGGTTGAGGCCGCCGATATTGACGGTGCGTGCCTTGTTGCTGGCGGCATAGTCGGCAACACCGAAATGCATGGCTTCCAGCCGGCCTGGCGTCGCGGCAATCGCCTCGACATTGGCCATGCCGAGCGCGGTCTCGATCAGCGCTTCCAGGCCGACACGGGTCTTGAATCCCTTGGCCATCTCGATCTGGTTGACCATGGCCTCGACCATATAGAGGTCGGCCGGCACGCCGACCTTCGGCACCAGGATGGTGTCCAGCCGGTCGCCGGCCTGTTCCATCACGTCGACGACGTCCCGGTACATGTAATGGGTGTCGAGGCCGTTGATGCGCACCGATACGGTCTTGCCCCTGGCGCGCCAGTCGATGTCGTTCAGGGCCTGGATGATGTTCTTGCGGGCGCGTTCCTTGTCGGGCGGGGCGACAGCGTCCTCGATGTCGAGGAAGACGAAGTCGGCGGCGCTGTTGGCCGCCTTGTCGATCATCTCCGGGCTGGAGCCGGGAACCGCCAGCTCGCTGCGCTGGAGCCTGAGTTTCTTGAGGTGGTTGATGGTGTGGCTCATCTTCTGTCCCCTCAGGCCGCTTCGGCGACCGGCATTGCCGCCGAGGCGCGGAAATGCTGGATGGCGGCACCGACGCCGGAGCCCGGCGCCAGCCGCACGCCGCAATCGAGCAGCGCCATTTCAGCTGACGACAGCGAGGCCAGCACCATCACCTCGTTGAGCCAGCCGAGATGGCCAATGCGGAAAACCTTGCCGAACACCTTGTTGAGGCCGCCGCCGAGCGACGTCTGGTAGGCCTGGTAGGCGCGCTTGACGACGTCGCCGCTGTCGATGCCATCAGGCACGAGGATGGCGCTGACCGTGTCCGAATGCCATTTCGGCGCCTTGGCGCAGAGCTTCAGGCCCCAGGCATCGACCGCCTTGCGCACGCCTTCGGCGAGGCGATGGTGACGGGCGAAGATGGCGTCGAGCCCTTCATCCTCGATCAGGTCGAGCGAGGCGCGTAGGCCGCGCAGGAGCTGTGTTGCCGGCGTGTAGGGAAAATAGCCGGCATCGTTGGCACGGATCATGTCCTCGAAGGAGAAGAAGCAGCGCTGGTGGGTGGCGGTTCTGGAAGCCACGAGCGCCTTCTTGCTGACCGACAGGAAGCCGAGGCCGGCCGGCAGCATGAAGCCTTTCTGCGAACCGCTGACGGCGCAGTCGACACCCCATTCTTCCTGGCGAAAGTCGATCGAGCCGATCGACGAGACGCCGTCGACGAAAAGCAGGGCAGGGTGGTTCGCATCGTCGAGCGCTGCGCGGCAGCCGGCGACGTCGCTGGTGACGCCGGTCGCCGTCTCGTTCTGGGTGCAGAAGATCGCCTTGATGCGGTGCGTCTTGTCCGCCTTCAGCCGCTCGGCATAGAGGTCAAGCGGAACGCCGGTTCCCCATTCGCAGTCGATCACGTCGACCTCGAAGCCGAGCCGCTCGGCCATGTCGACCCACAGATGGGAGAACTGACCGAAGCGAGACATCAAAACGCGGTCGCCGGGGCTGAGCACATTGGTCATCGCCGCTTCCCAGGCACCGGTGCCGGAGGACGGATAGATGAAGACGCGGCCGGTCTCGTTCTTGAAGACGCTTTTGATGTCTTCGAACAGTGGCAGGGTGAGGTCGGGGAAGGTGGCCGCGCGCATGTCCTCCATCGGCAGGTTCATCGCCTGCCGCACCTGTTCGGGGATATTGGTCGGCCCGGGAATGAAAAGATGGGTGAAACCGGCCATGTGCGAACTCCTCCTGATCCAGCAAAGCGGTGGTGGGGAGTTTCGTTTCGACGGCTGATGTCAACAATACCTTGGCGGGTAAGAACTTGCCGCGTGCGGGTGGGTATGGCCTACCCGGTTGCCCTACCCGAAAGGCTGCTTCTGGCTGCGCCTCTCTCGTGAATAGAGCGCGACCGCCATGGCGCGGTTGCGGACGTCCAGCTTGTCGTAGAGATTCTTGAGATGGTACTTCACCGTATTCTCGGAGATCCCGGTCCGGGTCGCGATCTGCAAATTGGTCCAGCCATCTGACAGTACCGCCAGCAGTTCACGCTCGCGCACGGTAAGCCGGGACAGAGGCGTGTCGTTGACCTTGTTGATGTCGATATAGGGGATGCAGATGCGGCCGTGCGCGACAGCCAGGATCGTGTCGAAAATGATGGCGGGATCGTCGAACTGGAAGCAGTAGCCTTGCGCGCCGAGGCGCACACACTGTTTCAGGATGCCGATGTCATGGTCATTTGAGAAGACCGTGATGCGGATGTTGAGCTTGCGGCCCTGGACCTCGGCCAGGATGTCCGCGCCGTCCATGTCGGAGAGCTTCCAGCCGATCACGGCGACATCGAACTCCTGTACCGCTGCAAGCTCCAGGAAATGCCTGCCGCTTTGTACCGAGGCCAACAGTTCGAAGCGCCCGTCGCAGTCCAGCATTTCGCGCAGAGCCGATATGACGAGCGGATTGCGTTCGGCCACGACCACGCGAACGCGCCGCTCTTCGATTGCCTTGTTCTCTGTCCGTGACCTGATCTTCAAGGGCTTCCGGCTTTTTGTTGCGGCCTGGCGGGGCCAGCCGATGCCTGGACCTGCATCATGACAATTCTGCTCCAATGGCGCGGGGGTGCTCTTTCCCCAGCGACATCGGCTGTCGCGCCGCAGGAAGCCGAAGCGTGGCCTGCTTTTGATGAAATCGACAGTTCGCGCGGGCACGACAACTCGGCATCGGTGAGCGGGCAAGCATGTGTTTGGCCTGAAATTCCCGTGCGTTGGAAGAACATGTTGCGAAGTTGAAGCGCTCCGGGTCGCCGTCACTTTTGTATGGGCACCGGACCGAAAACCGGTTTCCACTTTGCGGACTCATGGTCTAGACCTGATTTGCACCTTTTCCGGATTCTGATGGCGGGAGGCGCTGGTGGAAGGCCAGGACGAACGGACGACCGGCGCCAGGGCCGCCGACGAGCACCACGCTGATATCTATGGCGAGGACGGTGCCGTCCTATCGTCCTTCCTTGCCCAGATTGGTGCGGCGATCGCCGATCGCGATACGCTGACCCTCAAGCGCCAAGTCGACGACCTGCATCAGTCGGAACTTGGCGACCTCATCGAGGCGCTGCACCCCGAACAGCGGCGCGCGCTGGTCGAACTGCTGGGCGCCGACTTCGATTTTTCCGCGCTGACCGAAGTCGACGAGGCGATCCGCATGGATATCGTCGATAACCTGCCCAATGCGCAGATCGCGCAAGCCGTGCAGGCACTCGATTCCGACGATGCGGTCTACATCCTCGAAGACCTGGAGCCGGAAGACCAGGACGAGATCCTGTCGCAGCTGCCGTTCACCGAGCGGATCAGGCTGCGCCGTTCGCTCGACTACCCGGAAGAGACCGCCGGGCGGCGCATGCAGACCGAGTTCGTCGCGGTGCCGCCTTTCTGGACCATCGGCCAGACCATCGACTACATGCGCGAGGACAAGAACCTTCCCGACCGCTTCAGCCAGATCTTCGTCATCGATCCGACCTTCAAGCTGTTGGGCGCCATCGATCTCGACCAGATCCTGCGCACCAAGCGCGCGGTCAAGGTCGAGGAAGTCATGCATGAGACGCGGCACGCCATCCCGGCCACCATGGACCAGGAAGAGGCGGCGCGGGACTTCGAACAATACGACCTTTTGTCGGCCGCCGTCGTCGACGAGAACGAGCGGCTGGTCGGCGTGCTGACCATCGACGACGTTGTCGACGTCATCCAGCAGGAAGCGGAGGAGGACCTGCTGCGCATGGGCGGCGTCGGCGACGAGGAGCTCTCCGACAGCATTCTGGCGACCTCGCGCTCGCGCGTTCCCTGGCTGCTCGTCAATCTGCTGACGGCATTTTTGGCGGCATCGGTGATCGGCCTGTTCGATCGCACGATCGAGCATATCGTCGCCCTCGCCGTGCTGATGCCGATCGTGGCCGGCATGGGCGGCAATGCTGGTTCGCAGACCATGACCGTCACCGTGCGGGCGCTGGCGACCAGGGATCTCGACATCTACAATGCCGGCCGCATTATCCGCCGCGAAATGGGCGTCGGCTTCATCAACGGCATCGTCTTCGCGATCCTGATCGGCATCGTCGCGGCTGTCTGGTTCCATGACCCCAATCTGGGCGGCATCATCGCGGCGGCGATGATCATCAACATGTTCGTGGCGGCCCTTGCCGGCATCCTGATCCCGTTGCTGCTCGACCGGTTCAAGGTGGATCCCGCGGTCGCTTCGGCGGTTTTCGTCACCACCGTTACCGATGTCGTTGGATTCTTTGCCTTCCTCGGCCTCGCGACCTGGTGGTTCGGCGTCCGGTAAGCGTCTTAATTGACTTTTACGTAAATGCCGTGCGAGGCTCGTGCGGGGTGCCGCGTCGATTCCGGCGGGCAAGGGTTGGTTCGGGACAGATGGGCGACGCCGCATGGCGATCACCCGGAATTCCGGCATGGAGTGACAATGCGGGAATATTATTCGATCACCGAACTGACCCGCGAATTCGACGTGTCGACGCGGACGCTGCGTTTTTACGAAGACGAGGGACTGGTGCAGCCGGTGCGGCGCGGCCGTACGCGGCTGTTTCGCCCTTCCGACCGTCACCTCATCCGGCAAATCATGCGCGGAAAACGGCTCGGCTTCTCGATCAACGAGATCCGCGAGATCATCCAGATGTACAAGGAGCCGCCGGGCGAGGTCGGGCAGCTCAAGCTGATGATCAAGCGCATCGAGGAAAAGCGCGAGGACCTCAGGCAAAAGCGCCGGGACCTCGAGGAGACGCTGGCCGAACTCGATCAGGCCGAGGAGTCTTGCGTCGAGCGGCTGGTCGAGCTCGGGGTCAACACCTAGCCGAAATTTCGAGATGCCGGCGGGACAGCGCCCTCTGTCCTGCCGGACATCTCCCCACAAGGGCCTGTTGCGCAATTCTGGCGTTGTGATTCACTTCGATTATTGCTCGGAGGGATTTGCGATGGCGGTGAAGCGGACGGGACAGATGAGCTTTGTCGAG